>QHZK01000136.1 GCA_003224635.1 Acidobacteriota bacterium
ACCTTCGAGAGCGTCGAAGCCGTGGCGCGGCTGCTCGCCCAGCGCCACGCCAAGACCTGCATCGTGGTCAGCGATGGGTTCCACCTCTATCGCGCCAAGCTGATGTTCGCCGCCCGGGGAATCATCGCCTACGGCTCTCCTGCGCCCGCGAGTCCCATCGAAGCCGACCCCTTCGAGCGAGCCCTCTATACGCTGCGCGAGATGCTGAGCTCGACGCTGTGGTATCTGGGGTATCGGGGGTAAGCCGCATGAGTGCCGCGAATTTGATGAGGGAGCGTGCTGTGGATTTGGTGGTTGGTTCGGAGTAGACTAGGGGACGTGGCTGATTTGGCACAACTCGATTTGAAAGCCAAAGGGGGAGAGTTCAGACTGCGAGCCCTACTAGAAGATCTCGTTGAGTATCATAAGGGGGTTTACCCTACTTCCCGATTGGCATTAGCCGTTTGGTTCGCAAAATCTCCCGAAGGGACTGATCAAAACCTCCTGGAGCTTTTTCACGGGCTTAGGAAGGATCCGAAGAGGCTGGTCTTGAATGAGCGCCAGTCGCTTCTTTGGAAGACTGGGTCCGAAGGGCCGCCATTCGTGAATATTCACGCGACATCTGTGGAATACTTTGAGGAGCAGCTAAAATCGAATCCTCAGGAGGTTGCCAAATACTTCGAAAGATCCGAGGTGCTCTACTTTGATAAGCAATTGCTCAACGAAGACATTCTGCAGGCGTTTAATGTTTTCACCGAGCCCTCAGGGCTTATAAAAGGCTGGTATCTGAGCCGGGAAGTGTACAACGACGTACTCACGGGCCGGTACAGTGTGATGTCCCGACAGCAGACAAGGCCGGAGATTGGGCTTGTTAAGATCGAGGAGTCGGCAGACTTTGAATACTGTCGCGGTCCACTCAACGTTGAAGTGAGTCAAAGATGGCTCCCATTGTCCGCGGGTGCTCTCAGCACCTATACCTTTTATAATGACTTGCAAGATGGACGCCCGGGATATTTCCTCTTCCAGGGGGGTTCCCTTTATCGCCTTCTCAAGATTGAAGTCAAGACCGCACCTGAATACTCTGCTCGATTGCTAGAGAAGCTACGCGATGACAGATACCCTGAGGTCTATCTGCGAGCAGTGCATCCGCCTCAATAATCCGCAGCTTGACTTCATTCCCGAGCACTTAGCCCGGCAAAAGGAAATCATCCGCCGGGACCTGGTTGAGCTCGTTTCCGCGGCGGCCGCCGGACTTGAAAAGGCTGTCACCGTGCTGACTGGGAGCATTCTCGAAGCCGTGCTTTACACTTTCATTCAAGGTCAAGAGGCCTACATCGCCAAACGCCGTGGCGACTTCACCTTCAACCCAGAGCACAGTTTGCAAAACTACATGGAGATTTTTAACAGGTGGTTTCGAGACCAGCTCCCCGACGCTGAGCTTCCACACTTTGTCATAACCTATCGGGACCTCATTCACATCAACCGCGAGCTCAGTTCGCCTCCCGATATTTGCGCACAAGCCTCGCGCAGCATGCTGAGAATACTGAACAACTTGCTGGGCGAAGTCGCCAAATTTGCTGGAGCTAGCCCGTAGCGCGAGGGCTTACGAGCGCACGATTTTCCCCAGGACCACGGGCCGCCGCGCGCCAGTAACACTCGGAAGGTTTCCGGGCAGACCGTGCAGCGTGCGGTCGGCGAGCACGGCGAAGGCGATAGCCTCTTTGGCGTCCACGGGCAAGCCGAATCGGTCTGACAGGTAGACCGGGAGCTGCGGCAGCAATTCTCCGAGCCTGCGCAGCAACAGCCGATTGTGGGTGCCGCCGCCCGAGACAATCAAGCGATCGTAGTTCGCGGCGGAAAGAGCGAAGCGGCGAAGCGTATCCGCGATGGATCGCGCCGTCAACTCCGTGGCGGTGCGCAGCATGTCGCTCGAGCGGGCGCCGCGCGGCCGCAGGAAATAGCGGCTCACGAACCGTTCGCCGAACTGCTCGCGCCCGGCGCTCTTCGGCGGCTGACGTTTGAAAAATGGCAGGCGCAGCGCTGCCACCAGAGGCGGTTCGAGGACCTTGCCACGCGCCCCCAGGCGGCCCGCGGCATCGTAGGTTTTCCGGCCCTTGGTGAAGCGCCGCACCAAGGCGTCCAGGACCATGTTCCCGGGGCCGGTATCGAACCCAAGCACATCCTCTGGTCTCGCATTTGCCGGAATCAGCGTGACGTTTGCGATGCCGCCGATGTTCAAAGCCACGGTGCCCTGCCGGGCGTCCCGCAGCAGCAGATAATCGACCAGCGGCACGAGCGGCGCGCCCTGCCCCCCCGCGGCGATGTCCGCCGTGCGGAAATCCGCCACGACCGGAGCGCCGGTCCTCTCCGCGATGATCGCCGGCTCGCCAATCTGGAGCGTGCTCGCCCGTTCAGTGGCGACATCGGAGCGCAAAGGAGAAGGTCGGTGTGGGTGAGCGGCGGCGCGTCCTTGAGGAAAGCCTTGATGAAAGCCTTGATGAAAGATGGTCTGGCCGTGCGAGCCGATCACCGACAGCCGTTGGGGCGAAACGGCTGCGCGGCGGCAGACCTTGAGCGCCGCTTCTGCGAAGAGGTCACCGAGCAGGAAGTTGAGCTGGCTGATTGTCTCCGCGGTCGTGTGCTCGGCGCCGGCGATGCCGAGAAGCTGTCGCCGCAGCCGGCTCGGGTAGGGGACCGTCGCAAAGGCGAGCAAGCGGACCCGGAGCTCGTCGTGCGGTCCCGTCAGGCGCACGAGCGCCGCGTCAATGCCGTCCATCGACGTGCCGGACATCAGTCCAACTGCCAGGCGGGCGCCCCTACGCCGGTCGGACCCAACAGTTTCAGGCAGTCGTTCAGGCAATCTGGGGCTCCCCGCTTTGGCGACGCGCCCCGTTGTGGGACTGCCGACCGTGTTCGCAGTCATTCAGGTTCATTCCCCGGCTGAAATCTTCGAACTGCCGAGCGAGCTGGTCGAGAGCGGTCTTCGCAACTTTGCCACTGGGCGCTGTGAGGACCTTCCTCAAGAGGCGGATTCGCTTGAGACTCCGCTCGATGCGCGCGGCGGGGAGCCTCCCGGAGTCGATAGCCTTCCGCAGCGCCGCGAGCGCCGACTCGACGGATGTTTCGCGGGCCTCCACCAGCAACAGGTTGCAGCCTGCTTTCACGCACCGCGCGGCCTTTTCGCCCGGGTCGAGCGCTTCTTGCGCGTCCTCGGCTCGGGCGACGTCCGCGACGGCCAAGCCCTCATACCGAAGCTTCACGCGCAGCAGGCCCTCGAGGATGTTAGTCGAATGCGCCGCGGCGTGGGGAACGTCAAAGTCGTAGGCTTTGTAAGCGGCGTGGCTCACCAGGACCAGCGGAAGCTGAGGAAGGAGATCCCGATAGGGCAGTAGGTCTTCATGCCACAACTGCGCCATGGCCTTGCCAACTACAGGCAGCCTGGCAGTCGAGCCAGCCTCGACGCTGCCGAGACCCGGGAAATGCTTGCCGCACGCGAGTATCCTGCGGCGGCAGAGGCCGTGTATGAAAGCCTCCCCGCAACGCGCCACTTCACGTGGGTCAGAACCGAAAGTGCGCGCAGCCACGTTCTGTTCGCTTGGACTGGCGAGGTCGAGCGTCGGCGCACAGTTGGTGTTGAAGCCCAGAAGCTTCATGGCAGAGCCGATGAGTTCGCCCAGCCGCGCCACGGCGGAAGGTCCTCTCTCGGCCGCCGTCCGCAGCGACGGCAACGGTGGAAGAAAGGCTCCGAGCGGACCATCCTTTCCGCCTTCTTCCGCAAGCCAGAGCAGTGGAGGTGCCTCCAGCGTGCGGGAGATTTTCGCCAGCAGCTCCGCCGTCGACTCGGCGCTCCGCAGGCTCTGAAGAAAGGCGCCTCCTGGGCGATGGCGGTAAAGGAGGCGCTCGAAAGAACCTGTCCACCGGCTCTCTTCCAACTTGACGACGAGGAGTTGTCCAAGCGAGTTCGAGACACGTTCCGGCGGAGCGTCCCCACCGGTTCGATCCCGGTCTTCGCCAGCCGCGGCAGTCATGATTGAATTTGCTTCTTCAGTTCGGCGAGCAGGTTCAAGGCTTCGATCGGCTTCGTGTTGTTGAGGTCTGCCTGTTCGAGGGCGCGAATGATGTCGGCGTTCAAGGGCGTGAAGATCGTCAACTGCACCGGCCCAGGTTGCTCGGACGCGGGGTGGGACGCCAATCGCCCGCTCAGGCTGTGCTCGCTCTGCTCGTGGCGCTCCAGGATCTCTCTCGCGCGGTCGATGACGGTCGAAGGAAGGCCCGCGAGCCGCGCCACCTCGATGCCGTAACTCTTGTCGGCGCTGCCGGGCTCGACCTTGCGGAGGAAGACGATCGTCGAGCCCGATTCCTTGACCGAAACGTGATAGTTACGCACCCCAGGCAGGAGGTCTGCAAGTTCGGTCAGCTCGTGATAATGAGTGGCGAAGAGCGTCTTCGCCTGCGTGTGCCTTTGCAGGTATTCGACCACCGCCCAGGCGATCGAGAGGCCGTCGAAAGTCGCGGTGCCCCGCCCGACCTCATCGAGCAGCACCAGGCTGCGCGGAGTCGCGGTGTTCAGGATGGTCGCCGCTTCGGTCATCTCCACCATGAAGGTGGAGCGGCCGCGAGCCAGATTGTCCGAGGCCCCGATGCGAGTGAAGATGCGGTCGAGGATCGGCAGCCGGGCGCGCTCCGCGGGCACGAAGCTGCCCATCTGCGCCATCAGAGCGATCAGGGCCGCCTGGCGCAGGTAGGTGGACTTGCCGCCCATGTTGGGTCCGGTGATAATCAGGATGCGGTCCGAAGCGGAGTTCATGGAGAGGTCGTTCGGCACAAAGCGCCCGCTCGGGTCCTGCTCCGAGATGCGCTCGATCACCGGGTGACGGCCCTGGACGATGAGAAGCTCGCCGTCGTCGGAGAATTCCGGCCGGCGGTAGTTGCGCTCCGCCGCCACGTGGGCGAAGCAGGCCAGCACGTCGAGTTCGGCCAGCGCCTGGGCCGTCTGGCGTATTCTCCGCGCCTCGGCGGCCACCTGGCGGCGAACCTCGCGGAAGAGTTCGAGCTCGAGCGTCCGGCTCCTTTCTTCCGCCTCCAAGATCCGGGTCTCGAGCTGTTTCAGCTCGGCGGTGGTGAAGCGCTCAGCGTTCACCATCGTCTGCTTGCGCTCGTAGTCGGCGGGCACGTGCGACAGATTGGGTTTCGAGACTTCAATGTAGTACCCGAAGATTTGATTGAAGCGCACCTTCAGCGAGGCGATTCGAGTGCGCTCTCGCTCCCGAGCCTCGATCCCGGCGATCACCTGCTTGCTCGTCTGGCACAGGTCGCGGAGCTCGTCGAGATCGGCCCGGTAGCCGCGCCGGATCAGGCCGCCCTCGGTCAGCAGCGCCGGCGGCTCAGGGTGAATCGATTGTTCGAGGCGCTCGTACACGTCCGCCAGTTCGTCCAGCCCCTCGTAAAGCTCCGAGAGCCTCGGAGCCGGGAAATGAGCGACATGCTTGCGGATAAGCGGCAAGTGCTTGATCGACTGTTTGAGCGCCAGGAGATCACGAGCGTTCGCAGTTTCGAGTGTCACCTTGCTCAGGAGGCGCTCAAGGTCCTGAACCTTGCCCAGCACGCGCCGGAACTCCTCGCGCGCGATGACGTCCCTCGACAGCACTTCCACGGCCTCCAGGCGGGCCTCGATTTCCTGGCGATGGAGAGAAGGGCGCAGGATCCAGTTTTTGAGCAGCCGCGCTCCGAGCGAGGTCGCGCACTGGTCGAGCACGGCGAGGAGCGTCGAGGCCCGGTCGCCGCCAAACACGGGCTCGAGCAGCTCGAGGTTGCGGAGCGTGGCGGGGTCGAGCATCAGGGAGTCGCGCTGCTCGTAGAAACGTACGCCGTCGAAATGCGAAAGCGAGCTGCGCTGCGTCTCACGCACGTAGTGCAGGATAGCGCCCGCTGCGGCCACCGCCAGCGGATGCCCCTCGAGGCCGTAACCGGCCAGTGTTGCGACGCGGAAGTGTTCGCGCAGAAGCCGCGAGCCGTAGTCGTCACTGAAGACCCAGTCGTCGAGCCGGGTTTCGGTGACTCTGGAGTTTTCAGGTCGCACGCGGATGGTCCCGGGGCCGTCGGATGCCGGAGCGGCAACGGCGTGGCTGGCGCGCGCGCTGGAAACCTCGCTTCCGGCGGTCGGGCCGGGTCCCGATGCCGGCCACGCGGACCCCGAAGCGGGCGTGAGCGCCTCGCTAGGGCGCATGCGCCCGAGTTCCTCCTCGAAACGCGCGCGCGATTCGGGGCCCGAGAACTCGGTCGCTCGAAAGTCGCCGGTGGAAAGATCGGCGAAGGCGAGTCCTATGGCGCCGTCGCGCTCCGCCGCCGCGGCCAGATAGTTGTTCTCTCGCGGCTCGAGCACTTGCGGGTCGATAGCGGTGCCGGGCGTCACTACGCGCGTCACCTCCCGCTTCACCAGCTTCTTCGCCAATCGGGGGTCCTCCATCTGATCGCAGATGGCCACGCGGAAGCCCTTGCGGATGAGCTTGGCGATATATCCTTCCGCCGCATGAAACGGTACGCCGCACATCGGGATGGCGACGCCTTTTTCCTTATTGCGCGAAGTCAGCGTGATCTGCAGCTCGCGAGCGGCGACGATCGCGTCCTCGAAGAAAAGCTCGTAGAAGTCCCCCAGGCGGAACAGCAGAAGCGCGTTCGGGTGGCGCTGCTTGATGCTGCTGTATTGGCGCATCAGGGGAGTCGAGAAGTCATTCATGGCAAGCTACAGCAGTCATTATCGTGTCCGCGAGCCCATTTTGTAAACATCGTTGTAGTTCGGCGCCCTTTTCGTTTCCGGCGCCAGTCTGGTAGATTTGGTCTGCATGTGGCTTCCATTTCCATTCGCAGCAGAACTAACGCCAGCGGATCCTAAACGCTCGATGCGGAGCGCACTTGTTTTGGCTTCGGTTCTGATGGTGTCGGTTGGCGGGGTTGCGACGAGCCAGATCGAAACACGCCCGCCAGGTGCGGCGCGATCCTCCGCGTCAAGCGCTGGCCAGGCAGCCGAGGTCAGCGTTGTGGGCTGCCTCAACGACGCGTCCGGAAAATTGAGACTCCTGGGCGAAGACGGGAAGGTCTACGATCTGATCGGGCATGCTGCGGAACTCCGAAGGCAAATCGGGGATAAATTAGAGGTCAGCGGATCAGAGGACGTCCCGCTGACGCCACCGCAGGGGCATACATGGCCCGAGAGCAACCTGAGAGTAACGAGTGTGAAGACCATCTTCCACAAGAACCCGGCCGGAGTGCGGCCGTACCTCGGCGACGTTGCCCATTGGCGCAGCTACAAGAACAAGACTTACGGACTCGCGCTTCATTATCCAGAAACGCTTGAACGCCTGGACGAACCCGCGTTCTTGGGGGGGTCCGACTTTGTAGATGAGGATGGAGTAGTGACGCTTCAAGGTTTTGCCGTCACAGGGGAGATGTATCCCAACGCAAACTTTGGCGGTGGGAGCTTCACTGTTTTTGTGAACCCGACTATTCGGAGTAAGGGGACGTGCAGGCAATTCGGCTGGTTGATGCGGCCTATTCCGGCTCTCACAGCCCGTGGGATCCAATACCCGGGGGTCTCGCGTACCGGTGTGGCAACGGGTCACGCTTCGGACCAGTATCACTTCCACACTTATCAAAACGGGCTTTGCTACGAATTTGCTTTCGACTTCGGATGGAACACGGGCACGGGGATGGAGCCCACGTTCCTCTGCTCGGTTCAGCCGGTATTGGAGCAGAATCATCGGGAACTCATGAAGGCGCTGCTCTCGCAGGTGCAGTTCGTCACCCCCGGTATCCGGAGGGCCGCTAGGGAGAAGCCGCACCGAAGCTCGCCGCCCACTGTGTTGTCCTTGGAGCGGTCTACTGCGGACACTGCGTTTAGATCAACCACGGTTACGGTGTCTTGGTCAACTCGAGGGGTCGATTACGTGCAACTTCGGTACCCATGCGTGGAGAAGTTGTCCGTGAGCGAACTGGGCGGAGCCGACAGCCCGTGGCCGCCGGGCGTCGACATGAAGTGCGGAGCTGTGGTCGGCCAGAATTTCCCACCTAACGGGTCCGCGAAACTCATGCTGAGCAACTTCAACCCATCTTCAGTTAACTTCGTGCTCAGCATTGAGCCGTTCTCGGATGGCGTGGGATGTCCGAAGCAATCGAAGACGATCACCGTATCGGTTGGCCCTCACCCGTGAAGACAGTGCTGCCTGGCCATCGGCCCCGCAGTTCACGAACCCAGCGCACGACGGCCTTCTTGCCTCGCGGAACGCCGGGCGTCCCGCTCCCGCGATATTTTTCAAACGGGCTTTTGGCTCGCACGGGCCGCACGCGTATGCCGCTGCGGTCTTCCTCGAAGAGCAACTTGTCGCCGGGCTGCACCCCTAGTGCCTGACGAATTTCGTGCGGCACGGTGATCTGGCCCTTGCTGGTAATGCGTGCCGCCTTCCTCATGATCTGTTCGTCCTCCTCCTTACTTTATCATCATACTCCTTACACTGCCGGCTGAGCGTAGTCTAGCCTAGGG
Organism: Acidobacteriota bacterium; assembly: GCA_003224635.1. Lineage (GTDB taxonomy): Bacteria > Acidobacteriota > Terriglobia > UBA7540 > UBA7540 > QHZK01. The sequence goes on from QHZK01000136.1 coordinate 8,516, forward strand.
GCGCTCCCCAAGATTGGGTGCAGGGCTGAGAATGCGCACATCGGGAAGTTGGCGATAATTTTGCGCGTAGTCCAGGCCGTAGCCTACGACGAAGGAATTAGGGATGGTGAAGCCCACGTAGTCGGCCCGGATCGGGCGGGTGCGGCGCGCGGCTTTGTCGAGCAGGGTCACAAGCCTTAGGCTCTTGGGCTTGTGCGCTTCGAGCACGCCTCGCAGGTAGTGGAAGGTCTCGCCGGTGTCGAGGATGTCTTCGACCACCAGGACGTCCATTCCTTCCAGGCTCAGGTCGAGGTCCTTGGTGATTCGGACCTCGCCTGAGGATTGCGCCGCGCCTCCGTAGCTCGCCAGACCCAGAAAGTCCACGCTGACGTTGTCGAGGTCGAGCTGCCGGATCAAGTCCGCCAGAAAAACCCATGCCCCCATGAGAATACCCACCAGGCGCAACGGCTTGCCCCGATAGTCGTCGGAAATCTCCGCGCCGAGATCGCGAACTCGCCGGGCGATGCGTTCGGCATCCACGAGTATTTCGAGGTCCCGTCCGGGCTTAGGGTCGTCTACGATAGCGGGCATGGCAATCCACCATTGACGCTTCGGGCGGCGTCTGCTAGATTTAATCGTTGCATTTTGATTAAGAGGAGATTCTGTGGCAAGCCATAAATCCGCGCTGAAACGTATCAAGCAGACCCACAAGCGCGAGGCGCTTAATCGCATGCACCGCACCGGGCTTAGGCATCAAATGCGCAAGCTTCGGGCAGCCCTCGACAAGAAGGATAAAGCAGCGGCGGCGGGGCTGCTGAAGCCGACTTTCGCCTTGATCGATCACTCGATCCACAAAGGGATCCTGCATCGCAATACGGCCGCGCGTTACAAGTCGCGGCTCACCCTTCGCTTCAACGCTCTTGCCTGAGGCCGTGCTGGTGCGGTAGAGACGTTCCGGCGGATATCTCTACGTCCCTTCATTACGCTTCGGCTGATGAGACGGGGACCGGCTCGCTGACGGGGAGCGGGCCTCCTGAGGCCTTGCCGACCACAACCTGCCAGACCAGAAACTCCAGCAGGATTCGAGAGTCTTTCCACGAAGACTTGATCCGGAGGTCTGCCTGGTGCGCCTGCCGCAGAGCCTGGAGTAGTTCCTGAGAGGAGTACTTGCGAGCCGCGATCGAGGCAGCTTCTGGCGTGAAAAAAGGACCGCGGCTTGAGCTGCCTCGCCCCCCTCGATATGGCGCCCCATACGCGGAAGCGGAGCCGGCGCGAGACTTCAAGGCCTGCCTGAAAAGGTCGCCGATGCACCAGAGGATCAGCACCTCGGATTGCTTGCTGGCCAGCAGCGCGCGCAGATTGTCCAGAGCCCGGGCCAGTTGCCGGTCGGCGATGGCTCGCAAGAGCTTGCCGATTTCGTGTTCCTCGCGGAAGGCGACTATCAACGCCATGTCCCCGGGCTTGAGTCGCTTGGACCCGGGCCTTGCGACAAGCAGCTTCTCGACCTCCGTGCGCATCCAGACCAGGTTGACGCCCACCTGTCTGCCTTGACCGGACTCGCCCGCGCTTTCGAAATTGGCGGCAATCTCCTCGGCCAGGTCCGGCTCGATCTCGACGCCCGCGTGCGCGAGGTACCCTTTCAGCCAGCGCGCCGCCTCCCGCCGATCGAGCGGCTGCATCTCGACGACCTCCGCTTTCTTCTCCAGCAGTTGGATGAACCGGCGGCGCCGGTCGGGCTCCACGGCGGCAAACACTACGGTTGCGAAGGGTGACGGGCGTTCCAGGTACTCCTCGAGCGCCTCGTAGTCCTCGTCGGTCGCGTGCTTGAAATCTTGCGGATCGGAGACGATCACGAAAGTGCGCCCGCCCAGCATCGGCATCTGATAGGCGCCCTCGAGCTCGCGCCGGAGGCGCTTGGCCTCGAATTCGCTTTCCGCCAGGCACCACTCGCGAGCCTCCGGAGGGAGGGCCGCAAAAATCGCCTTGCGACACTCCTCGTGGAGGAACCTGTCGGGCCCGCGCAGGAAGTAGACCGGGGCCGGTTTGGCTTTCCGCAGCGCGGCGATGAATTGTGTCGGACCCATGCGCGAACTAAAGTATGAACTGTAAAGTGTAAAGTGTGAAGTGTGAAGTGTAAAGAAGTTCTCAGTTATCAGTTCTCAGTAAGACCGGTCAAAAAGTCGAAAAGGTCGAGAGTCGAAAGCTGAAAGTTGATCTGACTGAGAACTGAAAACTGACAACTGATGACTGCTGTGAAGCCCACGAAAATACGCCCGAAGACGAGGCTGGACCGGCTGCTGGTGGAGAGGGGGTTCGCGGACTCCCGGCAGAAGGCCCAAGCTCTGATCCTGGCCGGGCAGGTCCTGGTCGACGATCAGAAGGTTGAAAAGTGCGGCGCCGCGGTGAGCTGCAACGCGCCGGTGCGGCTGCTGGGCGAGCCTTCGAAGTACGTCAGCCGCGGGGGACTGAAGCTCGAAGGCGCGCTGGCCCATTTTCAAATTGACGTCACCGGCAGGGTCTGCCTGGATGTTGGCGCCTCGACCGGCGGGTTTACGGACTGTCTGCTTCAACACGGCGCCTCCGCGGTCATCGCGGTCGACGTGGGGACCAACCAGCTTGATTGGAAGCTTCGCCAGGACCCGCGTGTGGCGTCGCTCGAAAAAACCAACGCCAGGTATCTCACGTTCGAGCAGGTCAAGACGCTGGTGGACTTCGTCTCCGTGGACGTCTCATTCATTTCGTCAACCCTGATTCTGCCGGCGTTGACTCCGATGCTCAAAAACGAGGCTGAAGCGCTGGTGCTGGTGAAGCCGCAATTTGAGGTGGGGCGCGATCAGGTTGGGAAGGGCGGGATCGTGCGGGATACTCGACTCCACCGCGAGGCCATCACCAAGGTCTCGCATAAGCTGCTTGCGGTCGGCTTCAGTAATCTTGCCTCCGTCGAAAGCGATTTGCCGGGCGCTTCCGGGAACCGGGAATATTTCCTGCGTGCAGTTTGGCGGAAATCCGTCTAGGAGCTACCGATTATGAAAGACCGTCTCGGGCTGTTTCAGTGGCAACGAGCTTTTCAGCAACCTGCCCTGAAATGTCATGCTGAGCGCAGCGAAGCATCCCGCATTGCGTTGAAAAGAAATGAGACGGGTGCTTCGCTGCGCTCAGCATGACATTTACATGGCCTTGCGGGTGTCGCAAAGCGACACGAACGCCTGCTAGAATAGCCGGGCGCATCGCCAGCGGCTCGGAGCAAGTCCTCGGGCGCGGCGCGGGACGCGAAATGCGGAGGCTGCCAAGTCGGGTTAGGTAAGTCATGGGCATCAAGAAAGTCGGGATTACGTCCAAGCCGAAGAAGGCCGAGGTCCGGGAGGTCGTTCCTTCGCTGATCCATTGGTTCCGCGACCGCCAGGTTGAGGTTTTCGTCGACAAGGAGACCGCGGCGACGCTGGACGGTCGCGAGAAAAGTCTGACCCGCAATGAGATGCCGGGCCAGGTGGACCTGATCGTCGTGCTGGGGGGCGACGGAACGCTTCTGGCCACGGCCCGCGCGCTCAACCGCAAGCCTGTCCCCCTGCTGGCGGTCAACCTGGGCGGTCTTGGCTTCCTGACCGTCATTACCCGCGAAGAGCTCTTCGCCACCCTCGAGCTGGTCCTGGCGGGAAATCTGCGGTCCGAGTGTCGCGTGCAGATCGAAGCGGATATCGTCCGGGCCGACGAGGTCATTGCCTCGTATCTGGCGCTGAACGACGCCGTGCTGAATAAGGGCGCCATCGCGCGGGTGCTCGATTTTGACGTTTGGATCGACAACAAGTTTATCTCCACTTACAAGTCCGACGGCCTGATCGTCTCGACCCCGACCGGGTCCACGGCTTACTCGCTGGCGGCGGGCGGCCCTGTCATCATCCCCTCGGTTGCCGCGTTCATTGTCACCCCCATTTGCGCCCATACGCTCACCAACCGTCCCATCGTGCTCCCTGATTCCGCCATCATCGAGGTGGCGGTCAAGAGCCAGCGCGAATCGGTCTACCTGACCGTGGACGGCCAGGTGGGGATCGCGCTGCGCAGCGACGACACGGTGCGGATCAAGAGGGCCGCCTCCCACGTGGAACTCATCCAGTCGCCCCACAAGACCTATTTTGAAATCCTGCGGCAGAAACTCAAGTGGGGAGAAAGATGATTTTAGATTTTAGATTTTGGATTTTGGATTAGTGATCCAGCTTTCTTCCTTGCTCTCGCCAGTCTTGGATTCCCCGCAATCTCTCCTGCCAGCAGGTCCTCCACGCTCTCGCGACGCCGAATCAGCTCGGCCTCGGCGCCGTGGACCAGCACCTCCGCCGGGCGCGGGCGGCTGTTGTAGTTCGAGGCCAGCACGCAGCCGTACGCCCCCGCGGTCAGGATGGCCAGCAGGTCGCCTGCGCGCACTTGACCGATCTCACGGTCCCGGGCCAGAAAATCTCCCGTCTCGCACAGCGGTCCTACCACGTCCGCTCGCAATTTTTCTTCAGGGCATGGTGGATGCCCGGCGTCTGGCCTTTCTGCCCGGCCTTGTTCGACCGGAACGATCTCGTGGTAGGACCCGTAAAGCGCGGGCCTCATCAGGTCGTTCATGCCGGCGTCCGTGACGATAAAATTCTTCGCCGGGTTGCGCTTGACGTAGAGAACGCGCGTTACCAGAATTCCTGCGTCGCCCACTACCGACCGGCCCGGCTCGAGGACCAGCCGGTAGGGTGTGCCTCGAAGGCGCGATTCAATCTCCCTCGTCAGCCGCTCCACGTCCAGGGGCTGTTCGTGCGCGTAGCGAATCCCGAAGCCGCCGCCGATGTCGAGAAACTCGACCTCGACGCCATGAGCTCGAAGCCGCTCTGCCACGCCGAAGATTTCATCCAGCGCCTTCAAGAACGGCTCGACCGCCAGAATCTGCGAGCCGATGTGGCAGGCGACGCCGCGGACCTTGAGGTACGGTGACGCCGCGGCGCGCCGGTAGAGCTCGATGGCCTCCTCTTTGGGGACGCCGAACTTGTGGATGGTCTGTCCGGTGGAAATATAAGGGTGGGTCTCGGCAGCCACATCCGGGTTGATGCGAACGGAGATCCCCGCGGGCTTTCCCGCTCGGCCGGCCGGCTCACGCCCACTCGATTCTCCATGCCCCTGGTCAGGGCCGCCCGAGGCGCGATGCCGGGAGCGGCTCTCAATCAGCTCCAGTTCGCCCGCCGACTCCACGTTAAACATCAGGATGCTGGCTTCGAGGCCCGCGTCCACCTCCGCCGCCGTTTTGCCCACACCGGAGAAGACGATGCGGTCGGGGTCGGCTCCGACCTTGCGCACCCGAGCGAGCTCACCGCCGGACACAATGTCAAAACCTGCGCCCGCTTCGCGCAGGATTTTGAGAATTTTCAGATTGGAGTTCGCCTTGACCGAGTAGCAGACGAGGCTTGGGACCTGACGCAGGCCTTGGGTGATGCGTCGAAAGTTATCCAGGATTCTCGCCTGGCTGTAGACGTAAGTCGGCGTGCCGTAGCGTTCGGCAATCGACGCAATCGCGACTTCCTCGCAGAAGAACTGCGCCGCTCGGTAATGGAAGGCTTCCATTGTCTCCTAATCGGCTTCCTTCTCGGGCGATGGTATGGTAATGAGCGCCTTTCCGGCCCCGGTCCCCCGGTCTCCTCGGCCCCTGATCCGCTTACTTCGCTCGCACCAGCAAGAGCGTTTGGTCGTCGCGCCGAGGATGTCCTTGCTCGAAGCGTTCGATCTCGCCGAATAGCGTCTCAATGATTTGCGCGAGGGACTCGTGCGCGTGTTCCCGCAATAAGTTTTCAAGTCGGCGTGTTCCAAACTCCTCCTGCTGCGGGTTGTTGGCTTCCACGATCCCATCCGAAAACATGGCCAGCAAATCGCCCTTCTCCAGGGTCTGCGATGTCTCCTGGTATTCCGACTTTTCGAGCAGCCCCAAGGGAACGCCTTCGGCGCGGATGGCGTGGCAGCGCCCCTGTCGCACCAGGACCGGCAGCGGCATGCCCGCGTTGGCGAGGCGCAGGAGCCTCGTCTTGGGCTCCCACACGGCGTAGGTCAGCGTGATGAAATGGCCTTCGATCTTCCGTTCGAGGAGCGCCACATTGAGCCTTCGGAGCATCTCGGTGGCCGGGAGCCGCTGCGGGGCTAGGCTGCTGGCCAAGCTGCGCAGGATGCCGCTGACCATGGCGCCGTAAAGCGCCGCCGGAGCCCCTTTGCCGCTCACATCACCGATGATGAGGACGTGGCGGTCCTTGCCGTAGGTCAGGAAATCATAGAGGTCGCCGCCCAGCTCGCGCGCGGGCTGAAAACGGGAGCAGATCTCGAGGCCTTGAATGACCGGGCACAAAGCCGGCATGATGTGCATCTGGATTTCGCGCGCGCGTTCGAGGTCCCGCTCCAGGCGCGCTTCGCTGCGAACCACGCGCTCGTAGAGCCGGGCGTTTTCGATGGCCACGGCGATCTGCGGCGCGAGCGTCGAAAAAACGCGGACATGTTCGTCCGTGAAGTAGCCCAGCCGGGGACTTTCCATATCCACGACGCCGATCACCCGGTCGCGATAGATCAGCGGCACGGCCATTTCGGAACCCGTCTCGGGATTCACCACGATGTAACGCGGGTCTTTCGTGACGTCGGGCACCACGACGGTCTGTCGCGCCTTGGCCGCCGCGCCCACAATGCCCTGCCCGAAAGACACGGTGTACCTGTCCGGCATGCTCTCGTCCCGCTTGATCGAGATGACCGTGTTGAACGCCTGCGTGCGCTCCTCGGCCAGGAGGATGCTGAACCGGTGGTAGTCGATCAGGCGTTTGGTCAGCGTGCCGATTTTGCGCAGCAGTTCATTCAGCACCAGGACCGAACTCAGCTCGCGGCTGATTTCGTTCAGCAGTTGCAGCGTCTTCGACTGGCGGACGCTGCGCCGGAAGAGCGCGGCGTTCTCAATCGCCGCCGCGATGCGACCGGCCAGGAGCTCGAGCAGGTTCTGGTGCTGCTCGGTGAAGAAATCGGGCCAGGGTGATTCCAGGTCAACGACCCCGATCACCCGCTTCTTGGCTATCAGCGGGACAGCCAGCTCCGACCGCATGGCGGGCAGGGACTGAATGTACATGGGCTCTTGCCGGACGTCCTTGACCAACACCGAGTGCTGCGTCTGGGCCGCGCGTCCAACAATCCCTTCTCCCACCCTGATCCGCAGGCTTCGGACCGAGTCGTCGGGGTGGCCGACGCTGAAGCGCACCCCGAGCTCCTGCGTTTTCTCGTGGAGCAGGAAGAGGGCGAAGACCTCGTAGTCGACGGCGCGTTTCACCACCTCGGCGATGCGCACCATCAACTCGTCCAGATCGAGGGTCGAGCTGATGCGCTCGCTCACTTCGAGCAGCAAGGTCAGAAGCTCGGTCAGTTCGAGCGGCCGAGCGCCGGTTTTGGCAGCTTCGGGCATGTTTAACAAATCAGAAGTCAGAAGTCAGAATCGAAACCAGTTGATTCTTCCAGTAGTGAAATGAGCGCGCACCGACATATTTCCTGACCAACGCAGTCTAGCGCGATCCAAGCTGGAACATAGCGATGGCAAAAAAACGCGTCAGGACGCCGGCAAACGATAATCCGATGATGAACAGGACCCAACGGTGCTCTTGCCACAGGCGGCGATACCCGGACATTTGCGCAAAAACATCGACCGGGTAGGCTGAGCAGTAGGCAACATTCGCCATTACCGCCAGCACAAAGATGGTGAGTGCGGCATCGACGGAAAGGGCGGCTTTGGAGGCAGGGTAGCCAATCCAGAAATAGGCCAAAACTACGGCGGCGAGGAAGGCGTTGTATGCCAAACGCCGCGGTTCCCAATAACGAATCGCATCGGTCACAGATTCCCGCAACACTTGATGATCCATGAGTGCCCTTCCTGAGTAAGTCGAAACCCGGTCCCTACCCCGCAGCGCCCAGCTGCGCCGCCTCCGCCAGGATCAAGAGACTTGCGCTCGTACCGAGTCGCGTGGCGCCGGCCTGGAGCATGCGAAGGGCATCTGAGAGTGTGCGGATGCCGCCGGCGGCCTTGACGCCCATCGCGGGCCCGACCGCTTGCCGCATGAGCCGCACGTCCGCTTCTGTGGCCCCGTGCGGGCCGAACCCGGTCGAAGTCTTCACAAAGTCCGCGCCGGCCCTTTTCGCGATCTCGCACGCCGCCACTTTCTCGGCATCGGTAAGATAGGCGTTTTCGAGGATCACTTTTAAGGTCACGCCGGCAGCATGACACAGTTCCACTACGCCGCAAATGTCGTACTCCACGCGTTCGGGATCGCCAGACCTCATCGCTCCGACGTTCATCACCATATCGACTTCCTGCGCTCCGGCGAGAATGGCGGCTTCGGCCTCGGCCCGCTTGGCGACCGTGGAGGTCGCGCCGAATGGGAATCCGACCACGGTGGCGACGCGCACTCCTGAGCCGCGCACCCTCTGAGCGGCCACGGGCGCCCAGGCGGGATTCACGCAGACCGCCGCGAAACCTGCCTCCAGGGCTTCGTCGCAGAACTGCTCCACTTGGGCCCGCGTCGCCTCGGGCCGAAGCAGCGTGTGGTCGATCAGACTCGCCAGGGCTCGCGCGTCCGAGGTTAGGCGGATCGCGTGCGGGCTCGCAGAGACAGGTTCGGGGTTGCCTCGCCCCTCCGGATGGCTCATTCGACGCACGACCTCAGCGCTAATCGCGGCCACCAGGTCTTCAAGTTCTCGCCGAGTCAAGACTTCCGTTTCCACAACTGTGGACTCCCGAGGCAGCGGCGAGCTCGCCAAATGCGTCGCAGCCCGTACCCGGGCTCGACCGCGCCCGTGTCTTTAACCGGCCGACGTTTTGGCGATGCTCGCGGTCGGAGTTCCTTATAGACTAAACTAGCAATTGTAGCATAGCGCCAGCGTTGAGCTTCGACCCGCGCGCCGCTGCCGGCAG
>QHZK01000569.1 GCA_003224635.1 Acidobacteriota bacterium
CCGGCATTGGTCACCACGACGAAATGGGGGCTGCGGCCTTCGAGCCACTTCTCGCTCTTCTCACGCGCTTTAGCGCCCACTCCAAAAGACAAAACGGCTAGGAAGGCTACGAGCCAACGTACGAGAAACGCAGTGTGTGGACGCATGTGACTAACATCTGTAGCGGAAGACTTAACGCGGGTCAATCGGGGAAACTACCGGTGTCAGGGAAATTAATGGGCGGGGAGACTACTGGCTCCCGTTGCGCTCAAAACTCGAAGTCGATCGAGAACTGGAGCTGTCGAGGATTGAAGGCGTCCAGCGGCTGGGCAAAACCCGGGTGGGGCGAGCCGCCGGAACCATAGAAAGGATTGATCTCGCGGACGTTGGTACGGTTGAAGAGGTTAAAGGATTCAACCACGAAATCCAGCCTCCGGACGCCGCTGAGCGGGAA
>QHZK01000570.1 GCA_003224635.1 Acidobacteriota bacterium
TGGGGGCCATCTCGACGTGGCCGAACAGGCCGTCCAGCATTCTGGTTCGTGAGCCTCGGGAGGCGGTGTGCGCCGCGTCTTCCTCCTCCCCAAAAGGGAGATCAAAAGTGCCGCTGAACACAAAGCGGTGGGCCTGATGGTTGCGCGAAAGGCCGCGTTCGTCGATGAGGTCGTAGGGGTCCTGAGGCTGCTCGTCGAAGTCTGAAGCATCGTCCATGGTTCTCGAGAGCGTGTAAGCAGCCGAAAACTCCACCTCGTGCGAGAGCCGCCGGTTGAGGGCGATCGAAAGTCCGTGGTAAGTCGAGCTTGACGAACCTTCAAGCTCGTCGATGTCGTTGAAGTCCGGATCAAGCCGGCCGGGCCCGAACACCTCGCGCCCGATTTGCTGTGCTGAGAAATCTGCGATGCCCAGCGCCGCAGCGTTTTCGGCAGTCAGTGCCACGGGCTCTAAAAGATTGATGTTTCGGGTGCGCGGGAGTTTTACACCTCGCACGTAGAGGTAGTTTGCGCTGATGCTAAGATCAGGCGCTAGCAGATGCTCCACCCCGAAGCTCGTCTGGGCGCTGTACGAGGTTGCCAGCGGCCGGTCCACCCTGAAGATGGATCGACCGATGAGCGGAACCGGAGTTTGAAGGGAACCACCCTCAGCTTGCTTGAAGATATTGGCGGCAGCATCTCCCTCGGCCACTGCCTCGAACGCGTTGACGCCGTCTTTCTCGACAGCGCGGTTCAAACTCGCGAGCGCGTAGCGGTCATAAAAGATGCCGAAACCGGCGCGCAACACCCAGGCGGTCGAGGGGCTGAAAGCAAGGCCAAGCCTGGGGCTGATGTCGTTCGTATCCTGGTTGAAGCCGGCGGGCAGACGCTCGAAGTCGTAACGCGCGCCCAGGTCTACGGCCAGGCGCCTCCTTGCTGACCAGTGGTCTTGAACGAAGAACCCGTAACTGGTAACGCCAAGGCGCGTGGCGGGGCTGCCGAACGCTTGCCGAAAAGAGTCGGGCTGCCCGCTCCTGAATGCAGCCAGGCTCGGAAAGACGTACACTCCCCCGAATCCGTCGGGCGTTGAGGCGACGAGGCTGACGTGGCTGGCAGTCAGCCCCGCTTTGATCAAGTGAGCGCCCCTCAATCGGGCAACACTATCGCTGACTTCCTCGTGGTTTTCCCGGCGCCGGCTATTGCCCTGGTAGGGACGGCCGAAGCTGACGAGACCGCTGATGTCAATTCCCGGGCCCGTCTCGTCGTCGGTGCGCAACGTGATCCGGCGTGTCGCAAACTGGAAGCGGAGATCGTTCACCGTCCGGGCGCTCGCGACCGACGCAAGCGAGCCCGCTAACCCCTGGTCTTTCGTGAAGGCGTTGCCGCGCGCGCTGGCGTCACTGAACGCTCCGGTGTTGAAAGCATCTCCCGATATTCTGTTGTTGGTGTAGGCATAGCGCAACATCAACGAGTGTCGGTCACTGAAGTGATGATCGAGCTTCCCTGAGGCCTCGGTCTCAGATGATGCCTCTGGAAAGGTTCCGTCCGTGATGTGCTGTGTGCCGTTGCCCGGCCACGCGCCAGCGTGAAGCAAGTTGTTGATGACGGAAACCACGGCGGGCTGAATACGCGAAATCCCTTCCTCCCTCTCGCTCTCCTGCTCGATCGCCTCGTAGAAGAAAGTCCGGTCCTTCCTCAGGGGTCCGCCGAGCGAGGACCCCAGCCGGTATCGGTTCACCTGCGGCTCCACATGTTCGTTGGCCTCGGTTTCAAAGGGTTCCTTCGCGTCAAAGATCCCGTTTCGAACGAAAATAAAGTCGTCGCCGTGGAAAGTATTGCTCCCGCTTTTAGTGACGACGTTGATCGAGCCTCCTGCGGCGCCGCCGAATTCGGCCGAAAGGCCGTTATTGACCACCCGAAACTCACGCACGATCTCGGGCGAAAGCTCCGTGCGGCTG
>QHZK01000137.1 GCA_003224635.1 Acidobacteriota bacterium
CAAGCTCAGCGTGCTGCGGCGCGAACTGGACCTCCACTTGGTCGTCCGCAAGGTCATGCACCGGTTCTCTCAGGCCGAGTATTCGAAGCTCGTGGACCTTCTGAACGGCCCCGCGCAACACGATCTCGAGGAGCACACGCGCGACGAGCCCGGTCAGTTGCTATGGCGCCTTTGCCTCCATCAACCTCGCCTTCTGCTCCTGGGACTCCGCGTCTTGCTGACCACGGGAGTCTCCCTTCGCCGGACCCTGTAAGCTCTCGACCAAGTAGCGCAAGATTCGTTTTTCAAATCTTGCGGTCTTTCCATTAGGAAGGGCCGCAGGGCCGCAACTTCAAAGGGCGGAAGTTGCGCTACGAAGCTAGGGGGCTTGCCAGTCGAGAGCGTAGATCTCCTGCGTGCCGGTATCACGGAGCACCAAGGGGGCGTCGTCCGTAGCGAGGCCTGACCACGCCGCGAACGCTCCCCCAGCGCGCCGCACGTTAGGATCGGAGCCAGCGGAGTCGCGTTTCTCAAAAGTGAATCCCTCCGTTGTCGACATTCGCGCCGCTGGAGGCCGGGTGAACAGGCTACTTCAACTCGTGCATCCTCGGTCTTTCAATTCTGGTGAACCCTTTCGGAACCAGAAAGAGCGAAGGGTCCAGCGGTGACTCCGAGAGCTCTACCACCTTGTGATAAACCGTTATCGTTGTCCCGCGGACCTCCTTACTGTGAACCGTTCTCGTTTCCTCCACGGCGAGTCCAGTCGCGGATGGCCCAGAGTGTTGAAAAACTGGCGTGGTGTTGCGAACAAGATCCGGTACACCAATCCATGCAGAAGGTTGAGCGGCCAGATCGTCAGGCAAGCAGTTGGTGTTGGGTTCTCGAATGTCAGGAAAGTACCATCCGTCGATATTCTCTTCTGCCTCCGGAGCTACGGCCGAAGGGCCTACGAACTCCTTCGCAGTCGTTACGTAGTGCCGGGCAGGGTGGCCGAAAAACATGCGAGGTTTCCCAACCTCCACTGTTCGGCTCCGAACTGTTACGGGTGTCTGTTTAGGCGACCCGCCCGAAGCGACCGCACCCCCAGCACCACCCCGTTCAGGAGTCGGCCTGGAGGGGTGGACTAGGGGTCTGAGCTCCCAATATTGTTTGTGTTCGAAGTCAACGTAATAGCCTTGACCGGTGTCGCAATGCCGGATAACGGCCGAATGGGTGTCCAAGGAACTCCAGACGTCATCACGACGTGCACGTTCCGCGAGTTTGCGATCCCCGGCGGGCCAAAGCCGTGGCTTTCCTCCTTGACCCTCATGTCGCCCAGAGCGGATCGCGAGGTTATTACCGCGATGAGCATGCCGATTGCCCGCGTCCTTCTGCCTACCATCGTGGTTTCCCCTTCGTCGCGCAGACAAAGTCGTCTAGGGTTTCGGATCGGAGGCCAGCGCCATAATTGTGGTAAATGTGCGGCATAACTTACGTCGCTCAGTAACAACAGGCGAAGCGCTTACGGGGCTTGCCAGTCGAGAGCGTAAATCTCCTGGGCTCCGGTATCGCGCAGCACCAAAGGGGAATCCTCGGGCCCGAGACCTGACCACGCCGCGAACGCTCCCCCCGCGCGCCGCACGTTCTTCAGGCTGGCCGCCGGCTCGATTTTGCCGTCGCTGATGCCGACCCGAAGGACCGCGGGTTCGCTGGTTGAGAGATTGTCGAAGCAGAGGAAGGTCCCGTCCCGGGACCAGTTTGGGTAGCCTACAGGACGCTTGGCCAGCTCCCTCCACTTTCGGGTGTCGAAATCGAACAGCATCAGCTTCTGGGAGTCCGCAGTCGTGGCCGCGACGTAGCGGCCGTCGGGCGACCAGCGGGGCGAGAAAAGGCCTTCGGAGCCTGGAAGCGTCGAGACCCGCCGGGTCCTCAAATCGAACAGATGAATGGCGATGGTGCGCGCGTCCTCCCACGTCACCGAGCCGAAGACCAGCGTCTTGCCGTCCGCAGACCAGCCAACGTCCCCAACGTTCAACTCCGATGCCGCGACGGACGAGGGGTTGCCACCTTCGGCAGACACCAACTCGATGGCCCATGGCCGGCCGGGCGTCGCAGACGCGAAGGCAATCTGCTTGCCGTCGGGCGACCAGCGCGGCAACAGCACGCGCCCGGGAGGAAAGGTAAGCTGAAGGCGGTCGCTCCCGTCCACCTTGCTTCGCCATAACGTCCCTTCGGGATAGGTCACGTACGCCGCCCACTCTCCGTCTCTTGAGAAACCCACGTCCTCCGCGGAAATCCCCGAAAGATACGGCACAAACTGCTTCGTCTGGCGGTCGAAACGCGTCAATTCACCGCGCGGCTGCGAACCCGCGACAAAGAGCTTCTTCCCATCAATGTTCGGAACGGGCGAGTAGAAATTCAGGGGGCCAGTGGTCAACTGGACCGGCTCCTGCCGGGCCCGGTGGAGCAGTCCTCCCCTCTCCGCGATAGCAAATATCTGCGTCCTGTCCTCGAACGTGGCCTGGAACACAAAATACCGGCCATCGAGGGTCCAATTTCCGCAGCACTCCGCTGGCGGATCGTGCCATCCTGGGAGCAGCGCATGCAGTTGACTGCCGTCGGCTGAGACCTCCCACAGCGCGGTCGAATTGGTGCTGGCATCAAGCACCGTAAAGCGCAGCACCCTGCCGTCGGGCGACCAGCGAGGCCAGAAGGCTGCACCGGGCAGGCTCACCAGCTTCCGCGATCCGCTGCCGCGAGCCTGTGCCACGAACAGGTCCCGGCCGTTAGCGTAAACCATCGATTGTCCGTCGGCGGACCAGCTTCCGTCGTGGCCCACCACGTCTCCCAACCGCCGGCCCGCCCCGCCCAGCACCGATAGCGCCCACAGTCGCCGCTCGCTGAGTAGCTCGTCGAAGTTTTCAACCAGCAACTCCGAGCGGTTGGGAGAAATGTCATTCAGGTAGGCGCTCTGGAAGGGGCCAGGGACCGGAAGCGCCTCTCCGCCGGCGGCTGACACCTGCTTCAGGACGGGGCTGCCCGTTGCAACTTCCGTGAAATAGAGCCGCGCGCCGTCGGTGACCAGCTCGGCGTGTCCCTGGCGGGAAATCTTCGGCTGGCCGTCATGCGTGATCTGGAAGTAGCCTGAGACCCTGAGCTCAGGCCGATGCCACGGCGGCCAGAAGAGGAGAGCGGCAACTGCCGCCAGCGCGGCCGCCATCCCCGCCCAGATTTTCGCCCGGCGGAAAGACTCGCCGCGCCCGGTTGTCGCCGCTTCAAACGCGGCCGTTCTTGCCCAATGGGCCGAATCAGCCGTGCGACTCAGCCGCTTCAGGTCCGCCCGAAGTTCGGCGGCGCTCTGATAGCGCATCTCGCGGTCCTTCTCGATCGCCTTGTTGATGATCCGCTCGAGCTCGACCGGCAGCTCGGGATTCAGACGCGCCGGGGGGACCGGGATGCGATTCAGTATGGCATCGTGAATGACGCCGGGCGTGTTCCCGCTGAAAGGCAGCCGGCCCGTGGCCATTTCGTAGAGAACGGAGCCAAAGCTGAACAGGTCGGTCCGCGCGTCAAGTTTTTCGCCGCGCACCTGCTCGGGCGACATATAAGTCACCGTGCCTAAGGTCGTACCCGGGCTGGTCAAAGGATCTTCAGCGCGGCTCGCCGCCGTCGGCAAAGTCGAGTCGAGCGATTCCGTGCTCTGCTCCGGTCCCGGCGTCAGCTTGGCCAGCCCGAAATCGAGAATCTTGGCCTGTCCCCGCGTCGTTACAAAAATATTCGCGGGCTTGATGTCCCGGTGCATGATGCCCTTCGAGTGCGCCGCGTCCAGACCGTCGGCAATCTGAATCGCGAGGTCCAGCAACTCGTCTGTCGGAAGCGGCTTCGAGCCCCGGGTCGACGACGACGCAGAGCTTTTGGGTCCGAGCGAAATGCGATGCCTCAGCGTCTGGCCTTCCAGCAGCTCCATGGCAATGAAGGCGCCCCCGTCGTATTCATCAATGTCGTGGATGGTGCAGATGTTCGGGTGATTCAGCGCCGAGGCGGCCCGCGCTTCGCGCTGGAACCTCTCGAGGGCCTGACGGTCCTTGGCAAGGTCTTGCGGCAGGAACTTGAGCGCTACCAGGCGGCCGAGCTTGGTGTCCTCGGCCTTGTAGACGATGCCCATGCCTCCCCCGCCCAGCTTCTCGAGAATGCGATAGTGGGAGATCGTCTCGCCGGTCATAAGGGGAAGGGCCTGGAGCGGTCATCTTAGGCCGCGACCGGCGGGCGAGTCAACAAGGGGTGGATGGTTTGGGCGGGAGTGCGAGCACCCCATTCGCTTCGCTCAGGGCAGGCTTGCCCGCGCCGTCCTCACCCCGCGCTGTTGGCGGACAGGGCGGCTGCGTTCCCCAAACGTGAGAACCGGCGCGAAGACCAGGCGGTGGACCGGACAGTCGACAGACGAACTGGCGGGCCGACTGGAATACCAGACTGACCCGCTCCGGGTCTTCGTTCGCCTAGAACCGTAAATTGAAGCTTGCTCCGATACCCGAAGGCGCCGCAATGATGAGGGGAACCAGGCGCTCCGCCTTGTGCCTTCCCTTTTGATGTAGCCGATAACTCACCAACATCGAGATGGGTATCAGCCCGGCCTTCGTTCCAAAAAATACGGGGCGAGATTTGAACAAAGGGTTCGCCTCCACGGCGCCCCGGTTCAAAGCCCGCTCGGTTGAATACATGTCAGCGGCCTGGGCGCCAGCATTGAGGAGTTGCAGGGCTATGTTGGTCTTGTCCCAGAATTGATGCTCCTTGGGTTTAACCCCTCGCTCAAGCGCCTTGGGGGCGTCGGCCGCCCAGAGGCTTGATGTCGAAACGCTCATTACCACAAACAGGCCCAGGAACAATCGAACTGCAAATATCGTGCTTCTTGAGTATCGTGCTTTCATCGCTCTCCCTGTCTGACTGGCAGGTCCTCAGAAACCTTGTCGGTCGCTGTCGTGGGCCTGAGCCAATCCGTTCGTCAATTCGCGAACCGCCGCTGACTTACCGGTCTCTCTTTGCATTTCGGCAGCTGACGCCTCGTCCGTGAGAGCAAGGACTGTCGCCGTCCCCAGGCACACTTCCGCGTGAAGGTGGATCTCCCACCCTCGCTGGCAAGTCGCTCGAGGACTGTTGGGGGGCTGAACTCGCTGCTGAGTATTATCATAGTGGTGTATAAGGCTGCTCACAATAGCCCGGAAGTTCTATTAACTAGTTAATGAATTAACCTACGAGAGACGACTTCGTGCTTTGGAGCTAGCTACCGCAGGCTAAGGATTGGGGATGGGTCTTCGAGAACTTGGCAGAGGGTAAGGCGGGGACGTGAGAGGTAAAAGTCAGGGCGTGAAGGTCAGACTCGTCAGTGGGCATCGTCCATCGCGAGTGCGCGAAAAATAGTCGCTAAGTCTTTTGTGTTCAATAAGATTGGTGGTGGCTGCCGCCAGCCATAGGCGTCGCGAAGCGCCACGACGGACTGCGAAACGCGAGCGAGAAGCACACTCGCCCTGCCCACCAGCGGGAAACGCAGCGATCAGGGCCCCCCATCCCGGTCCTCATCTGCACGACCGGGATGAGCTGCCTGCGAGCGAGATCAGGTACACTTGGTGGCTCCCACGCAACTGCCTGACGTGCCCGTGCCTGGAACGCAGCACTGCACCTTGCCGGCGGTGGGTCCGGGGCAGCAGATTGTGCCCGGGCTGCAGCACTTCGTGATACCGGAGCTGCTGCAGCAAGTCTGGTTGCTACCGCAGCAAATCGTGCTGTTGCAACAGAGCTGGCCGGACGAGCAGCAGGTGGCGCCGCACTTCGTTTGACCGGATTTGCAGGCCGACGAGGATCCCGCCGCGGTAGCGCCCACCGTAGCCGCTACGGCGCCGGCCGCTGCTCCGCCGATCAGCGCTCGCCTGGTCAGCGGGCCCATTTTGCAGCACTTGCCGTCGCAGCACTTCGTGCCTTTGCAACACTTGCCGCCGCAGCACGTCTGGCCTGAGTTGCAGCATGCGGCCTTGGCGCCGTCCTTGCTTATACAGCACGTCTGGTCTGAGCCGCAGCATGTGGTACTGCAGGCAGTTTGACCGGACGGACATCCCACTTGCGCCGCGGGCGCCGCCAAGGCCCAGGCGGCCCTTCTTAAACCCAAGTAACCCAGTGCGGCGCCGCTGACTGTCCTGCTGACCAGCCTGAACGCCGCTCGCCGAGAGATCGGGCTGGCAACAATTCGTGATATCTCGTCAAAAAGCGCGCTCATTCATTCCTTGTCCTTTCTTCGTCCCCAGCGGCGCGGCCTGATGGCTGACGGGGACATTGAATTCAAAAACGACAACGGACACCAAGCGGCAATTACCGTAATGCTATTATGTAGGATTGTCAATAGTTATCTCGGATCGACATAACGGGGAGCATAGCGCCTCCCAGCGCCTGCGCGATGAGCTCCGGCTGCCGCCCGGCGACGTGTTGGAGATGAACCTCTGGAGAAAAAAATCACTCTGCGCCTGGTGCGAGGCAACGCGTCGCTGCGAAAAAAGGCGCGGCATCTGCGTCTATAGCGCTGGTGAGCCTCTCTCGGATGCCGTGGTCCAGGACACCCTGCGCCGCGTGCGACCGAGCGCGATGAGGAGTCTTGCGACCCAATAATCCGCTTCTCGACAAGCTTGCAGTTAGACTAGCCGCCCGAGCTTGCGCCCATCGCTTTAAGTTGCGCCCGCATGATTGCAATCGGCACGCGGGTAAATGCCACGCGATCGCTCGAGGGGTCGAGGACGTTTACCTGCATCGAGTAGCGGCCCGGAGGAAATTTCTGCAGCGGTATTTGCACGAAATAGGTGGCCTTCCCGCCCGCGGTTTTGCCCGTGCTTTCGAGTTTGCCAGCAAACGGTCCGGCCTCAGAAATCTTGACGCCGCCTCGGAAAAACAGGAGCGCCACCGACGGCAGCGGTCGAGACGCCTGCCCGGCCGAGATCCCGGACTCCGGTGCGTCATCTGATCCGTTGCCCGTCGAGTTTCCTTTTGAGCCCGCCTTGCCTTCGTAGGACTCGAGGTATACATAAAGGCTCTGGTCGGCGCGAAACACCCGCGTGACGCTGGGCAGCAACGACCGGTTTCCCAATTGCAGGGGACTGCCGCCGGCCTCTTTACTTTTTCTCGCGCTTCCCTTCCCTGCCGCCGCCGACTCCTGCAACTGGTTCGATACAACCACCGAGCTTAGCGCCAGCGCCGGTCCGTCGGAGTCAGACAGCGCGAGCGGCTCCTCGAACGTGCCGAGCTTGCCGCTCTCGTTTTCGCGGGCCACAACTTTCAGGTGGTAGTTCCCGGGCGGCAAGACGAAGCCGCCCTCGTAAAGGATGTTCCCCTTCAAGACCTGCTGATAAGTGTCAGGGTCAAGCTTGACGGGCAGTGTGTCTCGCAGGGCAGCAACCGGATGGCCGGCTTTGTCAGTCGCCCGCCAGGCAAAATCGAATTCGGTCCGGTGGGTGGCCGACTTCTGGAGGAAGGCAACCGCCGAGCCGGGAATCTTGGCCGCCAGGACGACATAAAACTTGCCGTCCGGGCGGCGGAAGGATGCGACTTCGACCGCCAGGGGCAGGTCGACGAACGGGTTCTCGAGGTCCATGGCCTGCTCGAGCTCGAGTTCCTTGTCTTCGCGCGTGAACTGTCGAAAGCTCTTCGGGGCGAAGTAACCCGGGCGCGCCTGGACCTTCACGCCGGCGCGCTCCACCTCGACTCGGATGCGGTGGAACTTGCCATCCGACCGCGACTTGGATGGCGAATAGCCGAGCAAGTAGTAACTGGAGTTCTCCTTCTGCACCTCGCTGAAAGCCCCGCTGAAATCGTTCGTATCGTAGAAAGTCCGGCCACCGGTGTCCGCCGCCAGGGTCGCCAGCGTTTCCCGACCGCCCTGGAGCGAAGAGACCTGAGAGGCCACCGCCTGGCCGGTATAGAGCGCCGTTCCTGAGGGGCTGGCGGAGGAGGCGTCGCCTCCGGGCGGCAGGGCCGCGAGGCCCCTCGCGTCCACGGTATAGAGTGAGACGTTGGCCTGGTTCGCGGCGTCGGACGCGGCGCGCAGCTCCGCTTGGTTCTCGACGCCGGTGCGCTCGATGCCGCTCGAGAAGTGGATAACGGACTTGCGCCCCGGCACGTCCTTGAGCAGGCGCGCCAGGGATTCGAGCGCCGCCAGCTTCTCATCCGTGTTGAAGATGTTGAATTCCGTCTCGTCCGGCGTGAACGCGGCGGAGACGTCCTGGGTCACAACCTCTTCGCCGTTGGCGTTGGTCGCGCCGGCTTCGCCCTCCGCGCCCGCCTCGGCGAGCGACGACGACTCGCCGACCCGCACTGACCTCAGGGCCTTGTCCAGCGCGTCGCGGTCGTTGGTGAAAGTCTGCACCACGCGCAGCGTGCTGCTGTAGGCAGCGATGGCCACAAGGTCCGCCGGGGTCAACTGCTTGTGTACGAAGTCCGTCGCGGCCTTGGACGAGCGCATCAGGTCATCGACGGGCATCGACGTGAGATCGAAGAACAGCACCGTCAGGCGATGGTCCTGAATCACTTGCTCGGGCGGCACGTTGGGCGGGAGCTTCGCCAGGTCAATGGTGGGAGGCGGGCCGCTCTTGTCCGTCGCGGTTTCGAGGCGCTCGATGTTCTCCAGGCTGAAGGCCGTAATGCTCTGCGGCGCGCCGTCTTCCAAGATCTTGAAGTCCTCCCGCTTCAGGTCGGTAATGGGACGCCCGCTCTTGTCCGTCACGCGGACGTCCACCAGGACCATGTTCACCTGGCTGCGGATCACGAAGCCGCCCGGATTTTGCGACGGGGGAGTCTGCGTCGAGGTCTGGGTGGAAGATGGAGCCACCGTCCCTGAGCCGGTCTGTCCGGCCTGCGTCACCGAACCGGTAAGACCTGCCAAGCACGCGAGCGACATAGCACTCAGCAATTGCACGAGTGCCCGCATTTTCGGCGCGCCCATGTTTTTGCGATTCATTGTACTCAGCCTCACTACGCCGCGCCCCTGCCCTCTGGGAATGCCTTCTGTAGCGGCGGTCACAGACCGCCGCTACAGCGAACGAATCTTCAGAATCGAAGACGCAGCGTGAACTCGAGCGTGCGCATTCCCTTGACGCTCATCACGCGGCCGAAGTTCGTTGCGTTCACCACCGTCGAAAGGGAGCCGTAGCTCGGCGTGTTGAAGATATTATTGGCCTCGACACGGAAGTCCGCCCGCACTCCCTTCTCCTGCGAAATGGTGACGTGCCGGTCGAGCGACATGTTGAAGTCAATCGTGCGCCCCCCCGGAATCGTATTGCGGCCTGCGTTGCCGAACTGCCCCGCCAACGGCAGCGTAAACGCGTCCGTATGGAAGTAGCGCAGGGTTGACTGCTCGGACGCTGGCAGCTCGACTGCTTCGCCCGTGGCGTCCGCGCGCTCGGAGCCATAAGCGCCGATACCGCTGTTATTGCTCAGGTTGCCGAGCACGCGCGCCGTGTAGGGAACCCCGGACTGCAATTGCGCGTTGCCCGAGACCTGCCAGTCGCCCAGGATGCGGGCCAGCCCCCCTCCGTGGTTCAGGTAACGGTGCCGCTCGCCGAAGGGGAACTCGTAGGTGTGATTTAGGCTCAGCCGGTGGCGCACGTCAAACGCCGACAGTCCGCGCTCGGCCTGGAGGTCGAGGTAATTCTGCGCCACACCGCCGCCGCCTCCGCCCACGCTGGAGGCGTCGTCGATGGATTTTGAGAAGGTATAGTTGGCGCTCATCGAGAGGCCGTGATGGAGCTGGCGGCGGAGGCCGACTTGCAGGGCGTGGTAAATCGAGGCCGCTCCCGCAGTCTCGTATTCAAACTGCAAAGCGTTCCGAAAGGTGCTGCCCGTAGGCGTGCCCGACGTGGAAAGCGCAGGGTTCGGAGCCACGCGCAGGTCCAGCTTGGTGCCTTTCGTCCCCAGATAGCCGACCGACAAGATGACGTTGCGGGCCATCTCGTCCTCAATCGAAAAATTCCACGTCTGGCCGTAGGGCGTGCGGAAGTAAGGATCGACGGCGTAAGTGTTGCGCGCGACGCCGGGAGCGATCGCCGGAAAACCGTTCTCGAGCGTCAGCAACTGGCTGGGCGTGGTGATCAGCGTCGAGGCCTCGGCAAACGGCGGCTGGTCGACAAGGTTCGGTGTCAGCCGCTGGTAGATGGAGCCGTCGTAGAAGACCCCGTAG
>QHZK01000577.1 GCA_003224635.1 Acidobacteriota bacterium
TTGAATCCATCCGGCGCAGTCATTCACTTCAACGGCAGCAACTCCTTTGACCTGCCTCCGCGCCCATTCCGCTGTCGTAATCGGTGCTTGCCTCTCGAAGACTGCATCCGGTGCCGTGTCCACGCTGGGTGCGGCAGTTGCGCCGGCCGGATCGAAAGGCGGAAGGGCGGCAGGCGCCGGCTTCGCGCCCAGGAGCGAGTTTCCGCCGAACAGAAGGCCTGACCCCACCGCAGCGTTTCGCAGGAAGTTACGTCGCAGCATGAACGAATCTCCTCTCGTGGGCGCAGCGGGCTTTATGGGGAGCAAAGGGCGCAAACTTTGAACATACTCTACTCGTGCGGATAACATCGCCGATCGTAACGCGTCTGTCTCCGGAGAGACAGGGATGTCGAAGACATTGCTGCTCTCGTTTCACAAGCCATATCAATAGGATTAAGCCCTCGATCCAATGGAGAGGGGATGGTGCGACCACGTGCGGGTCTCATCTGCAGCTCGTGGTCGTGGCACGGCCGGCAAGCCTTTGTCCTCGAAACGCGCGAGATCTTGAAGATTTGTCGCGGCGGGCTTATCCGAAATTACGTGGGAAGCGGAACTCTCCACCTTGCTCAGATGGGGAACTTTGTAATTTGCATCGACATTGGTGGGTTTAGGTTGACACGCTGTCGCTGGCCCCATACACTGTCTTGCCTCGCGCGGCTCGGAGCGTGAAGGCGCGGTCCACGTGGTGCGGATTCGTTCGAGACCTTGGGGTCAGGGCCGCCGGGCCGGGCGCCGATTTCGGCAAAACACCAGATCATCGCGGTCGAGCGTCCAGTGAGAAGTGACCTGTCTAGTCGGAGGCGACTGAAAGTTATCGTGTGCCCAGCGGGCGTTGTGGGGATTTGCCTGCTAGTGGCCTTCGAGGGGCGCCCGGGATCGGTTTCGTCGCTGTACGCCCGAGGCTACGCGGTGATCCCCGAGCCCCAGCAGGTGAAGCTCGAACGCGAGGATTTCCGGATCGCGGCCGACTGGCGGGTGGAAAGGGGTGTGGGCGTCGAAGCGGGGTCGCCCGCAGAGAAAATTGTGAGGGCGGGCCTGGAAGCGCGGCACGTGTTCAAATTAGCGGAGGGGGGCGGCGGACCTGCCATCCGGCTCGAAATCCATTCGGGCTCGGCGCCGATGGGCAAGGCGCAGGATAAGGACCGCGAGGCGCTCGCGCCCCAGGCGTACCGGCTGAAGCTCACGAAGGATGGGATCACACTTACCGCCAATGCGCCTGCCGGACTGTTTTACGGGGCCGAAACGCTCGTGCAATTGGTGAAACGCTCGGGGGACGATTGGTGGTTGCCGGAGGGGGAAATCGACGACTGGCCGGACGTCGAGTACCGCGAGGTCTTCTGGGACGAGCAGACCCATCTCGACCATCTCGACGTCTTGAAGCAGGCAATTCGCCGCGCCGCCTACTTCAAAATCAACGCCTTCACCCTACGCTTGAACGAGCACTTCGAGCATGCGAGCGCTCCGGCGCTGGTGGATCCCTACGCCCTCTCGCCCGCCGAAGTCCAGGGGCTAACGGACTACGGCCGGGAGTATTTCGTCCAGGTCGTCCCGTACCTCGACGGGCCCGCCCACGTGAACTTCATCCTGCAGCGCGACGAGTTCGCGAAGCTCCGCGAATTTCCGGACGAAGCGTTCGAGATGTGTTCCACGAACCCGGAGACGTACCGTCTGCTCGAGGGCATGTTTCAGGACCTGATCGACGCGACGAGGGGCTCGACGTACTTCCACCTCTCGACGGACGAGGCGTGGTTCATCGGCAAGGCCGACAACGGCGTGTGCCACGAGGCGCAGCGCGCCAAGGAGCTCGGGAGCCCCAGCAGGCTTTGGGTTGAGTACACGAACAAGACGGCGCAATGGCTCAAGGATCATGGCCGCCAAGCGATCTTCTGGGGGGAAGACCCCATGCAGGCGGAGGACATCCCGTCGCTTGAGCCCTGGTTGATCAACGGCGAGGTGTATAGTCCAGCCTACAACCGGGCCTTCCGAGCGCGGGGCATTCGGCAAATTATCTACACCAATTCCCTGCCGGATGATCCGCTGTTTCCAGCCTACTACGTGCTATCTCCCAAGGATGAGCTTCGCCCTGGAGAGGGAACCTCGGAGCGGGCGACCCAGGTTTTCAATGAGCTCTCTCATTCGATGGCGCGCCAGCAGGCGGACATCATGGGCGCAGGCGTCTACGCCTGGGGAGACCGGGGCCCGCACCCGGAGACCTACTGGCTAGGTTACGCAGTCGGCGCCTCGGCCGCTTGGCACCCGGGGTCGCCCGACCCGCACGAATTGACCG
>QHZK01000578.1 GCA_003224635.1 Acidobacteriota bacterium
TACGAACGGCGGCCCGGCGTATCTCTTCCACAACGTGGGCGGCGCTGAGAACAACGCCATCCGCATCCGAACTGTCGGGACCCGCTCGAACAAGGACGGCATCGGCGCCGTCGTGCGCGTCCAGGCGGCGGGCGGCGTCAACTGGCAGACGGTGCACTCCGGCTCCAGCTACTGCTCCCAGAGCGAGTTGACGCTGACGTTCGGTTTGGGGAAAGCTAGCCAGGCCGACAGCGTCGAGATCGCGTGGCCGAGCGGCCAGCACGATACCCTGAAGGACATCAAAGCCAACGCCACTTATACCGTCGAAGAAGGCGGGAAGATTTTGAAGACGATACCTTCCAAGAAATAGGGCTTAGCTACCTTGCGAGAACCGGGTCAACGCATACGCGGAGGTGTTTGCCGTTGTCTGCGGTCCGAGTGACCGGCGGGGCGGCCTGTCTGGGATGGGCGGGAGTTGGACGAACTGCCGGGCTAATCCTTACTTCTCAGGCGCTGCGGCAGGGACGGCGAATCCGATCCGCCGGTTCGGGCGCTTAGGCGCGAGCAAGTTGTGGATGGCGTCGAACACTGCCTTGATCTGCGCGTCATGCTCTCGGTACTTCCTCTCAAGATCCTCAAGCTTTCGCGCCAGGTCCTTGTGCGTCGCAAGAATCTCCCGGAGCTTGACGAATGCGCGCACGATCACGACATTGACCCGTACAGCCCGTTTGCTCCGCAGCACACTGGAGAGCATCAAGACCCCGTGTTCAGTGAAGGCGTAAGGGGTTCCCCGCCGGGTACCGCCCCAACTTGAAATCACAATCTGTGATTTCAAGAGCGCCAATTCCTTCGTCGTAAGCTGGAACATGAAGTCTCTCGGAAACCGGTCCATATTGCGCTTAACGGCTTGGACGAGGGCCCGCGTTTCCACTCGGTAGAGATCGGCGAGATCCGGGCTCAGCATCACCTTTTGACCACGAATCGAATAGATCCGACGTTCGACGACTTCGACTGGCAGAATGAGCGCTTCGTCCTTTCGGGTCATTCTCAGTCCTCACGGTCACTCTTTTCTTGTCGGCATTGTACCACCGTGAGCCGTCACAGAAACGACCGGCGCGAAGGCAGCTCGCACTTTACACTTTATCCTTCTTCCTTCATACTTCACACGTTACTCCGGCAGGTCGTACTCTAAACGCAATGCCGGGCTGAAGCCCGGCGCTACTTTTGATCTTTATTCGGGCGGGCTAAGCCTTGTCCACGCCGACCAGCGAATTTCAGGACGCGCAGCGCCAGAAAAAGCTCAAGGCCATCGCCGATCTGGGCTTCGAGCTTTACCCGCGCAAGTGGGAGTTCACTCACAGCTTGCCGCAGATCCTCGCCGAGTACTCGTCGCGCACGGCGGAGCAACTGGACGCGCAAAAAGTTCCGGTGCGCATTGCGGGCCGGGTGATGACGATTCGCCCGCACGGCAAGGCCGGATTCGCGCACCTGGCGGGCGGCGGCGCGCGGCTGCAGATCTACGTGCGCCTGGACGCGGTCGGGGAGCGCGACTTCGAGCTTTACAAGCTGCTCGACCTGGGCGACCTGATTGGGGTCGAAGGGTACCTCTTCCGCACCCGCACGGGCGAGCTCTCCGTCCACGCCGAGCGCCTGCAGTTTCTCGCCAAGGCGCTGCTGCCCTTGCCCGAGAAGTGGCATGGCCTGACCGACGTCCAAATCCGCTACCGGCAGCGCTACCTCGACCTGATGGTGAATCCCGAGGTGCGGCAGGTGTTCGAAAGGCGCTCGAAGCTGGTCGGCGCGCTGAGGGAGTTCCTCGAGTCCGAGGGCTATCTCGAAGTCGAGACGCCCATGATGCAGCCGCTGGCGGGCGGCGCCATGGCGCGCCCGTTCGTCACGCACCATAACGCACTCGATATCGACCTTTTTCTGCGCATCGCTCCGGAGCTTTATCTGAAGCGGCTGATCGTGGGAGGTCTCGACCGGGTCTACGAAATCAACCGCAACTTCCGCAACGAAGGGATCTCGACCCAGCACAATCCCGAATTCACCATGCTGGAGTTTTACCAGGCATACGCCGACTACCGGGACATGATGGAACTGACGGAGCGCATCCTACGGCACGTGGCGCAGGCGGTCGTGGGGTCGCTCGAGTTCGACTACGGCGAGCATCACATCTCGCTCGCGGAGTTCCAGCGGCTCACCATGGCGGAAGCCATCGTCCGCTTCTGGCCTGCCGAGGCGGGCGAGGGCCCGAGGCTCGAAGACTTGGCGGACCCGCGCGCGGCTTTGAAGTGGGTCGAAGCCTACAGCCAGTGGCTCGCGAAAGCCGGGCGCGCCGACGAGGCGATCTCCCTGGCAGAAGGCACGGCGCCCGGCCTGGCGCTTCAGGAGCTCTTCGAGGCGGTGGCGGAGCGCCAACTGATCCAGCCTACCTTCGTTCTGGACTACCCTCTCGAGGT
>QHZK01000575.1 GCA_003224635.1 Acidobacteriota bacterium
TTGGAAAGGGTGATCGACTGGGCCGCGCTGCTCGCTCCCACCGTCTGATTCCCGAATGACAACGAGGCGGGCGAGAGGCTGGCTGCCGGCGTCGAGGACGAAACGCCCGAGCCCGTCAGGCTGATCGTCTGGGGGCTGCCGGTGGCGCTGTCGGTGATGGTTACGCTTCCGGTCCGAGTCCCAGTCGCCGTCGGTTTAAAGTTGACGCTGGTCGTGCAACTGGTCCCGGCAGCGAGTGAAGTGCCGCAGGTGCCCAGCCCAGCAAAAGCAAAGTCACCGCTGATTGTGAAGCTGCTGATTGTTATGGTCGTGGTCCCTGAGTTGGTGAGGGTCGAAAACTGTGCGGCGCTCGTCGTCCCCACCGTCTGATTGGCGAAGGTCAAGGACGTAGGCGAGAGGCTCACGGTCGAGGTCACGCCGGCGCCGGTCAGGGCCGCGCTCTGGGGGCTGCCCGTGGCGCTGTCAGCTACCGTCAGCGTGGCGGCTGCCGGGCCTGTTGCTGCGGGCTTGAAGGTCAGGCTAATGGTGCAACTGGCGCCCGCCGCTAGGCTCGATCCGCAAGTGTGGGTCTGAGCAAAAGCGCTGGCGTTGGTCCCGCTGATAGCGATGCTGCTGATACTGGCTGACGAAGTCGTGCCGTTATGCAGCGTCACGGCCTGAGCCGCGCTCGTCGTGCCGACGGTCACGCTCCCGAAGGGCACGGTGGTGGGTGACAGGCTTACGACGCCCGGCAGGGTGCCGGCGCCGAAGAACTCCGACATGTTGTTCGCGCTCGCGGAAGAGCCCGCAAACGCCGTCAGCCCGAGTCCTTGCTCCATCAGCCTCAGCACGCTCTCGTGGTAGTGCCGGGTGGTCGACTTGAAGCCCGCCGAAACGATAAAGGGGCTGACGATGACGCACTCCACCTGCCCGCCGTCGGTGGTGCCGGTGGTCATGGTACCGCCGCTCCCGCTGTTCTCGTCAAAGACGATGATCAGCAGACCGTCGCCGCCCGGCTGAAAGTAGGTGCTCTGGACCAGCGGGTCGATGTTGGTCTGCAGCCAGGAGTCCGCCGTCGAGAGCCCGCAGTCGTGCGCGCTATCGCAGCCGTTGGGCTCGATCCAAAAAAAGTTGGGAAGGGCGTGGTTCGACAGGTCGGTCTTGAACTGGCTCAGACTGGTAAGGTTCGCTTTGTTGATGTTGGTCATGTACTGCAAGGGATCATGGCGAACAATGTAGTTCCCGCTGGTTTCCGGGTAGTCCTTCCAGGTCTTGCCCGCCGCCTGCAGCAAGGAGGCGATGTT
>QHZK01000576.1 GCA_003224635.1 Acidobacteriota bacterium
AGCACCTAAGGCGGGCACTGGCGGGTTGAAGTGCAGCCCTACAACGCCGACGCGGGGTTTGGCGCGTTTATGCTGCGCGACCGCAGTCCGCGTGGGCGGAAGGCCACTCGAGCGCGTGAGGGAGCGGAAAACGAGGGAAGAGGACGAGCGAATACTGGAGGAGGGCAGACTCTATGCGAGGTGAGTTCACACCTGATTGCTGGTGGATGTTTCAACTTTCCTTGAGTTTGAGCGGAGGGAAACGGACTGATACAGCACAAAGCCTCAGCGCGATCAACTGGCCCAGGGATTGCGCGCGAAAAGACTGTGGTGGACAGATTCTGAGTCAGGTTACGCCGACAGGCTCTCGCCTGGTGTAAGCTCCGCAAGAAGCCTTGTCTGACGTTTCCCATTCGATTCCCTTCGCGCAGGAGGGGAGGAGGGCGGGGCCTCCGCCCTCTCTCCAAGCCGCTCCATGCCGTTGAGTCAGCGTCCCGACGGAGCCCCGTGGTGACTCTGCCCCGGGGCCGGGGGGCGCTCCCTAACAACCTCTCGCCCGCCGAGACGCCGACCTGCCGCCTACGTCCCGCTGCCGCTCAGGCTGATCCTCTGGGGCGTGTTCGGAGCGTTGTCGTTCAGGGTCACGACCCCCGTGCGGGCGCCGGTCGCCGTCGGCGTGAATTTCACGCTGATCGTGCAACTGGCCCCGACAGCGACTGAACTGCCGCAGGTGCCCAGCCCGGCAAAGGCAAAGTTGCCGCTGATCAGAAAGCCGCCGCTGAACGTCAGCGTGGCGTGGCCCGTGTTGGTGAGCGTCACAAACTTGACGGCGCTCGTCGTGCCCACCGCCTGATTGCCGAAGCTCAGCGAACTCGGAGAGAGGCTGACCGCCGGCCCCGTCGTGCTCGTCGAGACCCCGGTGCCGGTCAGCGGAACCCTTTGGGGCGTGTTCGGAGCGTTGTCGTTAAGGGTTACCGTTCCGGTCCGTGTCCCGGTCGCCGTCGGCGTGAACTTCACGCTGATCGTGCAACTGGCTCCGGCGGCGACTGAACTGCCGCAAGTCCCCAGCCCGGCAAAGTGAAAGTCGCCGCTGATGGCAAAGCTCCCGCTGAACGTCAGAGTGGCGTGGCCCGTGTTGGTGAGTGTGGCGTACTTGACGGCGCTCGTGGTACCCACCGTCTGATTCCCGAACGCCAGCGAGGTGGGCGAGAGGCTGACCGCCGGTCCCGTCGTGCTCGATGAGACCCCGCTCCCGCTCAGGACGACCGCCTGCGGACTGCCGCTGGCGTTGTCGGTCACCGAAACTCTGGCG
>QHZK01000573.1 GCA_003224635.1 Acidobacteriota bacterium
CGGGCGGTAAATTGGTCCGCCGCGAGCGACGCCAGGCCACCGATCTGCGGCCCGTCGAGATCACCCCGCACTTCATCTCGAGCGCCGAGGGTTCCGCGCTCATCCGCCTGGGTGAAACCCAGGTCATCTGCACGGCGACGATTGACGACGGAGTCCCCGCGTTCCTGAAGGGCATGGGAAAGGGCTGGATCACCAGCGAATACGCCATGATCCCGCGCGCCACCGAGAGCCGCACGCCGCGCGAGGCAGCGCGCGGGCGGCAGGGCGGCCGGACCATGGAAATCCAGCGGCTCATCGGCCGGTCGTTGCGGGCCGTGATGGACCTCGAGGCCCTGAACGAGCGCACGGTGTGGCTCGATTGCGACGTGATCCGCGCGGACGGCGGCACGCGCACCGCCGCCATCACCGGCTCGCTCGTCGCCTTGGGCCTCGCCTGTCAGAAACTGGACGAGCTTAAGGCGTTGAAGCGATTTCCCCTGAAGGATTACGTCGCCGCCATCAGCGTAGGGATTGTCGGCAGCGAAACGTTGCTGGACCTGGACTACGTTGAGGACTCGAACGCCGAGATGGACATGAACGTGGTGATGACGGGTTCCGGGCGTCTGGTCGAAGTGCAAGCCACGGCCGAGGGGCGGCCTTATACGGTCGAGGAATTGAACCAGCTGCTCGATCTGGCGCGCCCCGCTATCCAGAAGCTCGTGGCGCTTCAGCAATCCATTCTGCGGATTGATCTGCCGGCTTCCCGCTCCTAACGGCGCAAATGGGTCTCCCTAATCCGGCATGCTACGGTGGCCTCACTCGTCACTGGTCACTTGTCACTTGTCACTGATCCTGCATCTCGCCTCGACCAACGCGGGCAAACTGCGAGAGTTTCGCCAGGCCGGCAACAGCTCCGGCATCTCCGTGGAACCCGTGCCTGGCGCCCAAAACCTTCCGCCCTGCGTCGAGGACGGCGCCACTTTTGAGGAGAACGCGCGCAAGAAGGCCGTGTACTACAGCGCTTACGTAGAGGGTCTGGTGTTCGCAGATGACTCGGGCCTCTCGGTGGACGCGTTGGGCGGCGCTCCTGGCGTTCATTCGGCCCGCTTCGCCGGTCCCACTGCGGACGACGCGGCCAATAACCACAAGCTGCTGCGCGAGCTGCGCCCGTTCCCTGCGCCGCAGCGCGCGGCGCATTACGTTTGCGTTATCGCCCTGGCTGAGCGCGGTCGGATCCTGGCGGTTACGGAGGGCCGCGTCGACGGCGTCGTCCTTGAAGCGCCGCGCGGGTCTGGCGGGTTCGGCTACGACCCTCTTTTCTTCTATCCTCCGCTCGGCAAGACTTTCGCGGAGTTGCGCCCCGAAGAAAAATTTCCGGTGTCGCACCGCGGCGAGGCATTTCGGGAGTTGATGGATTGGCTCAGCGAGAATTACAAACATCGCGGAACTTATTCCCCTTAATACAGTACCGATCAACACGTCATCTCCAAGTGGCTCCCTGTACTCTGTGGCCATCAAAGCCTCAACACGGAGCGCACGGAGTATCTCCGTGACCTCAGTGTTGAAGCCTTGGAAGCACGGAGGTTCGGGAGAACGTCCCATTGGTTGCCGCCCACGGTCACGCTAAGCTAAAGTTCCTGAAGGTGACCGGGTTTTCTTCATGCTATATTGTTGACTGCACTCCACGATAAGCGCGGGAGGATTTGAATCGTGGCGGATTCAAAACAAGCAGCGCACTCTGCTGACGACAACCGTCGCCAGTACGTCAATTTCGCCTTCTACAAAGTGGACCCAGCTTGGCGCCGTCTGCCGGCGGAAGACCGCAAGCGCGGGAAGTGCCAGTTCATCGACGCGGTGAAGACTTTCGAGCCCGAGATGCTGGTGATCCCCTACTCCTTGGTGGGCATCCGCGGCGATTGCGATTTCATGCTATGGAGGATCGGGTATGACTTGCCGAAGCTCCAGGAGATGACGGCCGCGCTGCTCGCGACGGGTCTCGGCCAGTATCTGACCACTCCCTATTCTTTGCTCGCCATGACCAAGCGCTCGACCTACGTGCGCGACCACAAGCACGCCGACCAGGAGGGGACGCGCCTGCGGCTGACGCCGGGAAAATTCCGCTACCTGTTTATTTATCCCTTCGTGAAGACGCGCGCCTGGTATCGGCTCACGCAAGCCGCGCGCCAGGGCATGATGAACGAGCACATTGAAATCGGGCACAAGTATCCCACGGTGCGGCTCAATACGACATACTCCTTTGGGCTTGACGACCAGGAATTCGTGGTGGCCTTCGAGAGCGATAAGCCCGAGGATTTCCTCGACCTGGTGATGGAGCTTCGCGGCGCCGAGACGAGCAACTATACCCAGCGCGATACTCCCATCTTTACCTGCGTTCACCGCGAGCTGGACGAAATGCTCGATCTGCTCGGCGGGTGATGTCGAGGGAGACAATTCGAGGCGTCACTCCACGGGCCGCTGTTCCTGCTTCCAGACGAGGCTGCAAGGGAACGCAATGAACGTAGGATTCATCGGGCTCGGCAACATGGGGCAGGCGATGGCGCGGAACCTCCTCAAGGCGGGACACAACGTTGCCGTTTACAATCGGACTCGCAGTCGCGCCGAAGAGCTGCGGCCCGAAGGGGCGAACGTCGCCGAGAGCGCTGCTGACGCCTGTCGCAGCGACGCGGTGGTTACGATGCTCGCCGACGATCGTGCTCTCGAAGAGATCTTCTTCGGCGCGGCGGATCTGGTTTCAGCGCTCGGCCCGCACACGGTACACGTCTCGATGAGCACGATCAGCGTGGCGCTGTCCCGACGGCTCGCCGAGACGCACGCCAAAGCCGGGCGAGCCTACGTTTCGGCCCCGGTTTTCGGCCGCCCGGACGCGGCCGCCGCCGCCAAGCTCTTCATTGTGACCGCTGGCCCGTCCGAAGCCATTGAGCGGTGTCGTCCCCTGTTCGACGCGCTCGGCCAGAAGACGTTTGTCGTGGGGCCCGATGCTCCCGCGGCTAACGTCGTCAAGCTCGCCGGCAACTTTCTGATCGCGTCCGTCCTCGAGAGCCTGGGGGAAGCTCTGGCCCTGATCCGCAAGTCCGGCATCGACCCCGCGCGGTTCCTCGATTTCCTGACCAGCAGCCTGTT
>QHZK01000046.1 GCA_003224635.1 Acidobacteriota bacterium
TCGGCCTGCTTCTCTGAGGGGAGCTCGTCCAGGTACTTCTGATAGGACGCAAGGGCTTTCTGCTTCAGGCCGATTTTTTCGTATACCCTGCCGAGGCCAAGGTAGCCGGTGGGATTATAGGGGTCGGTCTCGACGGCTTCCTGATAGCGGCTCAGGGCGGCGTTGTACTTCTTCTTCCTGAGATAATAATTCCCAACCTCCACCGACTTGCGCGCCGAGGGCGGAACGTAGGGCTTTGTCTGCTCGTCGGTGTCGGCGGCTGCAGTGGGCGCTGGCTTGTCCTGCGCGCGCACTAGCCCTGGCAACGCGAGGCCCAGTGCGGTCGCTCCGATCAGAAGGGCTTTGGTCGTCCGCGCCATAAACCCGATTCTCGCCCAGGGGTCGCACCCGTGTCAATTGTCCGCGAGCGAGCGCGCTCTTTGACAACTCGCGCCGCTGGTGGATAATCGAAAGAGGAAGGTAATCCCCAAGTTGAACGAGACGTGCCGCCAGAAAGCCGAGGCCTTGCCCAATCAGCCGGGCGTATACATCTTCAAGGACGAGGCGGGCCGGCCCATTTACATCGGCAAGGCGAAATCCCTGCGCAGCCGCGTCCGCTCTTACTTCCAGGACTTCCGCCCCTCGGACGAGAAGCGGGACCTGATGCTCGAGGCGGCCTACGACCTTGAGACCATCGTCCTCGACAACGAGAAGGAGTCGCTCGCGCTCGAGAACAACCTGATCAAGCAGTTCAAGCCGCGCTACAACATTCTGCTGCGTGACGACAAGAGCTACCCCTACATCAAGCTGACGCTCGGCGAGCGCTACCCTCGCGTGTATGTGACGCGCCGGCTCAAAAAGGACGGGTCGCACTATTACGGCCCTTACTTCCCTGCCAACCTCGCCTACCGCATCGTAGACCTGGTCCACCGGCGTTTCCTCGTGCCCTCCTGCACCGTGGACCTCACGCGTTACCATCCGCGCCCTTGCCTGCAGTATTACATCAAACGCTGCCAGGGTCCCTGCGTTGAAGGCCTGACCACGGCCGAGCGCTACACCGAGGCGGTGCGCCACGTGCGGCTGCTGCTCGCCGGGCGCGAGAGCGAGCTGATCGGCGACCTCGAGCGGGGCATGGAAGAGGCTTCCGAGAAGCAGCAGTACGAGGAGGCGGCGCGCTACCGCGACCTCGCCACCACGGTCGAGCAGCTTCGGGAACGCCAGAAAATGGCGGCTTCGCACGGCGAAGACGCCGATATCTTCGGGTTCCATCAGGAAGGGAAGCTTGTGGCCGTGAACCTGTTTCACCTGCGCGGAGGCCGCACCGTCGACCGGCGGGAATTCTTCTGGGAAGACCTCGAAGACTTCAACGCCCTCGAATTTTTCTCCTCCCTCCTGAAGCAGATCTACCTCGATCAGCAGTATCTGCCCGACGAGATTCACGTCCCGGTGGACTTTGAGGACCGCGCAATCCTGGAAGAACTCCTGACCGAAAAGCGGGGCCGGCAAGTCCAAGTCCTGGCGCCGCAACGTGGACGAAGGCGCGCTCTGCTTGAGCTCGTGGCCCGCAACGCCCGTCACTCCTTCGAGCGGCGATTCCGCGTCCTCAAACCGCACGCGCGCGAGGTGATCGAGGGCCTGACCGAGGCGCTCGACCTGCCCAAGCCGCCCCGCCGCATCGAGTGTTTCGACGTGTCCCACATTCAGGGTACCGACATCGTAGCGTCCATGGTCGTCTGGGAAGACGGGCGAATGAAGAAGTCTGACTACCGCAAGTTCATCATCAAGACGGTACCCCAAAACGATGACTTTGCGAGCATGAAGGAAGTCGTGGGGCGTCGCTATCGGCGCCTGCAAGAGGAGAAGAAGCCCGCACCCGACTTGATACTGATCGACGGTGGAATCGGCCAACTGCACGCGGCCGCGGCAGCTCTCGAGGAGATCGAGATCATCAACCAGCCACTGGCGTCGATCGCCAAGAAGGAAGAAGTCCTGTACGTGCTGGGCCGCGAGAGCGATCCCGTCGTGCTCGACCATCACTCTCCGGTGCTTCATCTGGTGCAGCAAATCCGCGACGAAGCGCATCGCTTCGCGGTTACTTTCCACCGCACGCGACGACGAGGGCGGCAGCTTGCCAGCGAGCTGCTGGAAATCCCCGGAGTGGGCGAGCGAACGGTAAAGAAAGTGCTGACCCACTTCGGAAGCCTCAGCGCCCTGAAATCCGTCTCGCCCGAGGAGCTGAGCCAAGTAGTAAGGCCCGTGCAGGCGAAGCTGATTCACGACTATTTGGGTACGAAAGATCTGGGGCGGTGAACGTAGACCGTCCAACCGGTCTATTTCATAAATTATTTCTTGCCTTAGGCTTGACGTTCGTGGTAATTTACCGCTGCGTAGGAGGCGCTCTCAAAAATGGACACAAGAAACGTGAAGTCTTCGGTGATTGTTTTCTTCGCCGGCCTAGGCGTGGGCGCGGTCACTGCGCTCCTATTGGCGCCAAAGTCCGGGAAAGAAACCAGGGAACTGATCGGTCGGAAGGCGGAAGAGGGCTCCGAGTTCGTGGCGGCCAAGAGCAGAGAGTTGCGGAAGCGTGCCGAGGAGATTGTCGACAAGGGACGCAAGACCGCAGAGAAGCTGGCCGACAAGGGCAAGTCTTTCGCGGAGAGCATCGTTTAGATCGCGGGCAGCTTGTACAGTAAGCCGGCGAGGCGTGTAGCGCCGGGCTTCGGCCCGGCACGTGCCGCCCTAAAGGGCGGCGCTGTGGGCTCACACAGAATTGACAACCGAAAGGAGGTTCTCATGGGTGACGACAAAGGGGGATCGAACATCGCTTTCTTCCTCGCCGGACTCGGCTTGGGCGCTCTCGCTGCTCTCCTTTTCGCTCCCAGGTCGGGCGAGGAAACGAGAGAATATATCGCCCAGAAGGCCAATGAAGGCAAAGACTATGTGGCGACCAAGGGAAGAGAATTGCGCCGGCAGGCTGAGGAGTTGGTCGAAAAGGGAAAGGACGTCGTAACTCAGCAAAAAGAGCAACTGGCGGCAGCTTTCGATGCCGGGAAGCAGGCTTACCAGGATGAGAAGGGCAAGCGATAGGACTCCTCGGCCCTTTGGGAAGACGGCTCCGGTGAGAGCAAACCATGGAGCATGATACCTTGCTGACTGTCTTTGTGATCGTTGCCGCCGTCGCGCTCGTCATGCAGATGCTCGTCATGGCGGGCATCTATCGTGCGATGCGCGACCTTCACCGCGACCTGATCGACGTGCGAGCCGTTACCAAGCAGAAACTTGATACGCTGACCGAGCGCGTCACGGAGTTCATCGCCAGCTCCCGCGAGCCCGTCCGAGACATCGCGGCCAACCTCGCAGAAATCAGCCGCACGCTGCGCGACCGGACCAGCCAGTTCGACAGCGTGCTGGCGGATTTCCTGGACCGCAGCCGCCTGCAGATCATCCGCATCGACCAGTTGGTGACCAGCCTCGTCGATAAGGCGGAGAACACCGCGGGTGCCGTGGAGAAGAAGGTCGTCGCGCCCGTCCACGAAATGGCGGCCGTGATCGTCGGCGTCCGCAAAGGCTTCGAGTTTCTCTTTGCGCGGCGCCGGAATGCGGCGGTGAGCGAGACTACGCAGGATGAGCAGATGTTCATTTAGCGCGCAGAGCCCCCTCACTTTTGAGCCTGCGCGATGCGGAAATTGATTCCGAAACGTTGCGTGTCGCCGCACGTCCCCTCTCCCTCAGCCACCCACGACTCTACGCCCGCAGTCGCGATTTTCGCTCGCGCGCCGGTCACAGGCAAGGCCAAGACCCGCCTGATCCCGCGGCTCGGCAGGGAGGGTGCAGCGAAGTTCCAAGCGGCGCTGATTTCTGACGCCATCCGCAAGGTGAGCAGGCTCGTTTCGTCCGGCCACGACGTCACGCCTTATATCTTTCTTGCCGGCCGCGGACGTTTCGCGAAGGGCAGCGTCCGGTCGCTGGCCCTGCGAGGGATTCCCTGCACCGTAAGCTCGCGCTCGGCCGCAAACTTTCGAATCCTCGAGCAGCGCGGGCCTGGCTTGGGAGCGCGGCTCGAGCGGGCCTTCCGACAGATGCTCCGCCACCACGCCGCTGCAATCGTCATCGGCACGGACTCGCCGCTCGTGCCGCTCAGGGTCCTGCGCCTTGCCCTCAGCGAGCTGCGGATTTGCGACGCGGTGCTGGGCCCTTGCCCGGATGGCGGATACTACGTGGTGGGCTTGCGGGATACGGGCGTGGCGACGCTCTCCGGGCGCTTACCCCGGAAGGCGGTCGCGTCTTCGCGGTCACACGCGGGCCGCAGTCGGCGCCGCCGGTTGACTGCCAGCGCCGGAGTTTTCCGCCGCGTGCGCTGGGGAAGCGCCTCGGCCTTCCGCGATACGCTGCGGAACCTCGTCGACTGCGGTCTTTCCTGCTCGATTCTCCAGCCTTTCCCCGATGTCGACCGCCCGGACGACCTGCGCCGTCTGGCAAGAGAGTTAGCCCGGAGTCCGAAGGCGCGCCGCCTGGCTCCGGCGGCGTGGAGTTTTATAAGGCAGAGGCGCCGGAAGAACCGATGAGGGGCCATCACGGCGAAACCGTTTCGACCGTGATCCGGTCGCTGGTGTCCCAGCCGGCGTAGTAGAGCTCGACCGTCAATTCCGGAAAGTCCTTCTTGAGCGCCTGTTTCACCCGGCGCAAATCCTGTTCCTGGCGCTCGCGGGGCTCAGCAGAGGCGTGCAGGTGCATAGGAAGCGTCTTATACCACCCACAGTCCTGATGCGCGATCAGGATCATCCGCCCGAGTGAGTGGGCGTCCACCAGGAAACGAAACCACTTCCAGCTCGCCCAGGAAAATTTGGGCAGGTACTCGACGAGCGTCAAGCACTGCGGCCCGCCGGGGATCGCCAGCAGGTCGTAGTTATCATGGAGATTCAGCCCCTGGTTCAGAAACTCGTGGAGACTGGCCTGGAAGCGATGGTCGCTGCAGTGAACGACGAGGACGTCGGTGTCAGGACGACTGAGCGCGGAGGTGGGCTGGAAGTTTCCCATCAGGACGCAAGCGACTGGGCTCGTCGAACCAACGCCGCGATGCTGCCTGTAGCGGCGCTCTATGAGCGCCGTCCGGCGGTCACAGACCGGCCGCTACAAAAGAGTCTACGATTTCGCGTGCGGGGGCGGAGCGGGCGCTACTTCAGCGGGCTTGGCCGCCGCTGGGAGCTTCCCTCCGTCCGCGCCGAGCTGAGAGAGCACCGTTGGAATGTCCAGGCCCAGCGCCTGCAATTGCTGGAGCAGGCCGAAGACCAGCGCCGGTCCCGCGCGGGCCACACGACCGATGCCGCCCATTCCGTCGCCTCCCCCGTTGCCCTGCTCGATGACGACGACCTTATCGATGTTTCCGAGCGGCGCCGCCACGGCGCCGAAAATTCCTGCCGAAGCCTGTAATACGCTTGGCAGCCTCTCGAGAATCGTCTGCAGCCTGGCGGCGTCGTTGAATTCCTTCCAAGCCTCGGCTTTCTTCAAGATGGCCTGCGCTTCTGCCACTCCCTGCGCCTCGATGGCGCGCGCCTGCGCGAGACCGATAGCCTCAATCTTGGCCGCCTCGGCGCGCCCCTCGGCTTCCACGGCGGAGGCGCGTCCGACGCCTTCCTGCCGGAGCTTTTCCTGCTCGGCTTCTGCCATGGCGATCTGGGCAGCCTTGCTGCCCTCCGCTTCGAGAATCGCCGACTGCTTGGCGGCTTCGGCGCGCAGGATCGCCGCCTGCCGCTCGGCTTCGGCGGCCTTGATCACGGTGGCTTCCAGCTCCTTTTGTTTGCGCTGGACCTCCTGCTCCTGGACCGCAATCTGTTCCTGGGTGCGGATCCTCTCGATGCGCACTTCTTCGGCGACTACGGCTTGCTTCGACATGGCCTCCGCCAGCGGGCCGGCCTGCGCCGCCTTGGCCTTCTGCGTCTCGACCTCCGACAGGAACTGCGCTTGTC
The DNA here is from genome assembly GCA_003224635.1 of Acidobacteriota bacterium. Classification (GTDB taxonomy): domain Bacteria; phylum Acidobacteriota; class Terriglobia; order UBA7540; family UBA7540; genus QHZK01. The sequence goes on from QHZK01000046.1 coordinate 5,946, forward strand.
TGATCTGGAAGTCGCGCTGCGCCGCCGCGATGTTCCCATCAGCGTCGAACTTGGCCTTCTCCCCGTCCTGCATGGCTTGGGCAGACCTGATTTTCGAGTCGCGCGTGGCCTCCGCCTCGCCGATGGTCCCGTCGCGCTTCACTTCCGCCGTCCGCTTCTTGCCCAGCGCGTCGAGGTAACCTTCCTCATCGCTGATTTCCTGCACGGTGAGCACGTCCACTCCGATGCCCATTCGCTCCAAGTCCTGGGCGGCTTCGGAGGTGAGCTTCTGCGCGAAACTTTGGCGGTCGCTGTTGACTTCCTCGACTGTCAGCGTGCCCAGGATGGCCCGGAGGTGGCCTTCCAGGGTTTGAAAGATCACCCGCTGGATCTGTTCGGGCGGCATGCCGAGGAAGCGTTCCGCCGCCGCGCGCAGGGAAATATCATCACTTTTGATTTTTACGTTGGCAACCGCTTTGACCGAGATCGGAACGCCCTTGAGCGTGTAGGCCCGCTTGATCTCGAGCGGAATGGTGAACACGTTGAGCGAGAGATAATCGACTTGTTCGAGCAAGGGAAAGCGAAACGTCGCCCCGCCATTGACCACCCGGTAGCCCACCAGCTTGCCGTCGGCCGTCTTCCGTTTCCGACCGCTCAACACGGCCACGGCGTTGGGCGGAACTTTGATGTAGTTCCGGCTGAACAGCGCCATGGCCACGATCAGGGCCAGGACCACTAGAATGACGACGAGCGGAATAAAAAACTGTTGCAGTTCTCCCATGCTTTCCTCCCATTCCACTTAGTCGGCGCGTCGAACCAGAAGCGTCTCGCCGACCACCGCCTCGACCTTAACCGAAGTGTTGGCGGGAATTTCGCCGCCGTCCTGCGCGCGAGCGATTTTATCCACTACGCTCTCGCCCAAGGTACAGCGGACCTGCCCCAGCCCCCCTTTGGGGATCGCCACACTCACCTGCGCGGTGCGCCCCAACAGCTCACCCAGGCGGACGTCGCTCGAAGCCTGCTGGCTGAAGAGAAAGCTGGCAAACAGATAAATGATCGTGCCAAACACCAGGCCGCCCGCCAAGCCGATACCCGTGCTGATCTCGATGCGATACCCCATCTGGATACCAATGGCTCCGAAACCGCCAAAGGCCGTCACAAACACGCTCACCACCCGCGTGCTGAAGATGCTGACCCCTCCGTGGGCGTCGCCCGCGTCGCTGTGAAGATCGGCGTCGTGGCCGCCGAAATCGCCGTGCCCGAACACCTCTCCAAAGACGAAGCTCACCATCAGGAACAGAAACCCGATGGCAGCAATGCCCAGAAAGATGGCGAATGCTGAGAACCCTGCAACCAGAAACACGCCGACCAGCCTCCTCCGACCGAGAGAGCACTTCATCCGCGCGGTGTGTCGATGAGCGACGAGATCAGCCTCAAGGTTCTCTTACTCTAGAACGCTGCCGACCCGAAGTCAAGGCGGCTGCGCTTATGCGGTCGCGCGCGATTGGGTGGCGAAAGGCTTTCCAACCGAAAAGGGCGGAACGTGAGCGGGCAGTCCCGATCGCGCTCATCACGGCGGGGTCGATTTCAGCTTGCTCTCACTGCCCGAAAGATGATAGGTGATATACGAGTCACATTCATCTCGAGCGGGAGGAAAAAATGAGAGCCAAGGGGACACTTCTGGTGCTCGTTTGTCTTTCACTGGCGACAACAGCGCGGGGCCAGACCAAAGTTTCCGGCACCGTGCACTGCGACAAGCCGAGCGACCAGCAATCGTTTGCAGTGGGTGACCGGCCCAATCACTCTTTTATGATCACTAAGGGCGCCTGTACCTGGACGAAGCCCGTCGAGCTCGACGGGGTCCAAACCAAGACCACGACCATCACGCAGTTCATTGAAGTGCGCGGCAATCAGGGAAGGGGCCAAGGCTACGTCGTGGACACGCTGGCGAACGGTGACAAGACCTTTGTGCGCATCCAGGGCCACCAGATGCAAGGCATGGTCGAAGGCAAGTGGACCTACACGGGTGGGACCGGCAAGTTCAGCGGCATCAAGGGAAGCGGCACGCACAAGTGCACGGGCAAGGGTGACGGCAGCAGCGACTGCGAGGTCGAGGGCGAGTACTCCGTCAGCACGAAGTGACGGCGCGTTACACGGCCAGCCCACGCATGCCAACGTAGTCCGCCTGCCGGAATCGGGCTAGGGAACCGCGGCGATCCAACCCCCGCCGACCATTTCCTCGCCGTCGTAAAACACCGCCGCCTGGCCGGGGGTGATGGCGCGCTGCGGCGCGAGGAACTCGACTCGCGCCTCGCCGCGCGCGCGGCTCGAAACAACCTCGACTCGCGCCGGCGCAGGCACGTGCTTGTTGCGGATTTTGACTGCGGCCTCCAGCAGTTCGCCCTCCCTGACCGGACGCATCCAGTTGACCTCGCGGACCAGGCAGCGGCGCCCGAAGAGTTCCTCGTTCGGACCTACCACCACACGATTGCGCTCGCGCTCAAGCTCGATCACGTAAAGCGGCGCTCCGACGGCCACTCCGAGGCCCTTCCTCTGGCCGACCGTATAGTTGTAAAGACCGTGGTGCTCGCCCAGAACATGGCCATCCGTGGTCACGACCTCGCCCGGCCGGCCCTCGAGCTTCACGCCTTGCTCGGCGAGATAGGCCTGAATGAATTCGCGATAGCTGCCGCTCGGAACAAAACAGATCTCCTGGCTTTCCGGCTTTTCGGCCACCGGCAGCCGCTTCTCGCGGGCGATCGAGCGCACCCGGTCCTTAGTCAGCTCGCCCAGCGGGAAGACCGAGCGCGCGAGCTGCTCCTGCGTCAGGCCGAAGAGGAAATAGGACTGGTCCTTGGAGCGGTCCACGGCCGCGAGCAGTTGATACCGGCCCGAGGATTCGTCGCGCCTGATGCGCGCGTAGTGGCCGGTAGCGATGCGGTCCGCGCCGATCTCGAGCGCGGTCTCCACAAACTTCTCAAACTTGATCTCGGTGTTGCACCGGCTGCAGGGGATGGGCGTCGCGCCCGCGAGATACCGCTCGACGAAGGGGCGCACCACGTCCTCTTCGAAGCGCTCCTCAAAGTTGACGACGTAATACGGAATGCCCAAGAAATTCGCCACACGGCGCGCGTCGTAGACGTCGTCGAGCGAGCAGCAGCGGCCGCTGGCGCGTCCGGGCGTGCCTGCGCCCTCCTCGAGTCCCTGCAGGCGCGGCAGGCGCCGCTGGTTCCAGAGCTGCATGGTCAGACCTACGACAGCCTCGGCGCCATTGGACGAAGCGCTGGGGG
>QHZK01000579.1 GCA_003224635.1 Acidobacteriota bacterium
CTCTGCCACCACGCATATCTTTAACAGCGTGAATAGCGTGATCGGCAAGATCGATCACAACTTCAACGAGCGCCACCTGCTGACCGCCCGCTATTACTACGGCACCAGCATTCAGAGCTTTCCGCTGGGCCTGCAAGGCGGCAACATCTTACCCGGCTACAATACCGTCACACCCACCAATATCAATCTGGTCTCGCTTTCCAACGTGGATGTGTTCTCATCCACCCTGGTCAATGAGTTCCGCGTCGGGTTCAACCGCTTTGCTGAGACCTTCTTCCCTGAGGACCGCACCTTTGATCCCAGCTCGATTGGGCTCAACACGGGTGTCGGACGGCGCGACTTCGGCCTGCCCTTCATTGCGGTCAGTGGTGGATTTGCGTCCATCGGCGGCAACACCTCCCTGCCGCGTGGCCGCGTCGACTACAACTCCCAGTTCATCGACAATTTTTCCTGGAAGCGCAACCGCCACGAGTTCAAGTTCGGCTACGAGTACCGGGGCACGCCCATTACCCAGTTCTTCGATGAAAACTATCGCGGCAAGATTAAGTTCGCCTCATTGGGCGATTTCCTGCAGGGCATTCCGAACGCGAGCGGCGGTCGTCAGGCTAAGGGGAATTCCTACCGCAACTCTCAGCAGGACTCCTACGCTTGGTACGCCCAGGACAGCTTCCGCTGGACCAGGCAACTGACGCTCAACTACGGGGTGCGCTGGGACTACTACGGCATCATCCACGAGAAGCACAACCTGATGAGCAACTTCGATCCGACGATCGGGCTGGAGCTGGTTGGGAGCCAGGGCGAGCTTCCTCCTGACGTGCCTGTCCGCGCGAGCATCCCGCGCCTCTACGAACCCGACTACAACAACTTTGCGCCGCGCGTGAGCGTGGCCTACGACGTCTTTGGCGACGCGAAAACTGTGGTCCGCGCCGGCTGGGGGGTCTTCTACGACGTGTTCTCGCAGGACTTCTTCCTCGGCCAGTTGCCGTTCAACACCTTCAACCCCGGACCCGCGTACAACGGGATTGGTCCGGACCCGGTCCTGTTTTCCTTCAGCCCCACCGGCCAGATCCAGGCTGGGCAGCCGGTTTTCTCGGGCTTCGCCGCCACCGACGTTTTCGCGGTGGACCGCCACGTGCGCACGCCGTACATGCAGAACTACAACCTCAACCTCGAGCGCCAGATTTCGAATCGCGCTGTGCTGCAGGTAGGCTACGTCGGCTCGGTGGGCCGCAAGCTCTTCCGCTATCGCGACATCAACCAGCCCACCCAAGCCATGATCAATAGCTACGATCCTGTTGCTGCGGGCGGTTGCTGCGCGCCTCGTCCGTTCGACAACGGTCCTTTCGCGCCTTCGCCGCCTTCTCCTGCGGGCACGACGTTCTTTTACGTGAACCAAATCGAGACCTCGGCCAACTCGAGTTACAACTCCCTGCAAGCCAGCCTGCGCCTGCGCGGCTTCAAGGGCCTGGAGTCCACCGTCAACTACACGTACTCGCATTCGATTGACAACGCCAGCGACGGGCAGGACTTTGTCGCCAACGCCACGCAGCCCAACAACAGCTACCGGCCTGACCTGGAAAAGGGGAACTCGAATTTCGACGTGCGCCACCGCTTCGTGTGGTTCTGGACCTACACCTTCCCGACGTGGAAAGGACGTTGGCCCCGGCTTACGGATGGTTGGGGTTTCAACGGCGTGCTGACTCTGCAGGCGGGGCAGCCTTTCCACATGAACCTTTTCGATGATTACGACGGCACAGGCGAATTTTTCCCGCGACCCGACTTGGTAGGCAATCCCTTCGCCGGCACACATTCGCCGGATAATTTCCTCAACCTAAGCGCGTTCGAGGCGCCTTGTTCGTTTCCGTCCAGCGGGGGCGACGGTTTTGCTGATTCGTGTATGCAGGGTACCCAGCATACCGGAACGCTCGGACGAAACTCGCTGCGCGGGCCCGACTACCGCCAGTTCGACTTCTCCATCTTCAAGAACACGCCCATCACTGAACGCCTCACGGTCCAGTTCCGGGCGGAGTTCTACAACCTGCCGAACCATCCCAACTTCGCCAGCCCTCTTTATCCGGGCTTCTCGGCCGACGCGAGTCTTAACGGCATCGACCCCGTTACGGGGCGGGGCATCGACTTTTTCCCGCTCACGGAAACCGGCGATGTGGGCGTCGGGAATCCCTTCTTGGGCGGCGGCGGTCCTCGCGGGATTCAGTTGGCCATCAAGTTCATGTTCTGAGGGTAGAAATGTTCCGCCGGAACCTCTCTACGAACGCGTCGGCTAATGCACCAACTCCTGGATTTTGGCGTTGACCAGGAAGGGGTCGTCGAATTCGGTCATATCTCCGGCTTGCTTGCCCGCGACAGGCAGCAGGCGCGCCGACAGCGGCTTGTGCCACTTGACGGCGAGAGTGGCCACGTCACCGATGATCCGCTCGAGGCGCGCCGTGTTGGCCGAGCCGGGCAGCGGCACCACGTCCAGTCCCGTGCCGCAAACCGCCGAGTAAGCGAGCAGCGCGTCCAAGTTCACCGTTCCGTCGCTCCAGCGCTGGGCGAGCACGCTGTCCTCGAGCACGGGCAGCATCAACCCCGAATATCCGGTGCGTTTCACCGGAATGTCCTCAAGCGCGCCGGTAATTATGGCGGCGGCGGTCAGGGTGCCGCTCGCGCCGAACTTCGCGCCGATGAACCTTTCGATCGCGCCGCCGATCGAGAGCTCCTTGAGCGGCGCCGGCGAAAGGTCGAGACCAGCGTAATCCCATCCGGTCTGCTTTTGAGCGCGGAGCGCTGCGGCCTCGATAGCGCGAGCGTGCTCGCCGAGCGCGGCGGCGACGGCCTGTCGCGCCTGATTGGGATCGTTGGTCGAGCCCATTGCCGCGGCCACCACGCTCGCGGACTGCAGCGCCACCGCAAACTGATGCCCCGGCCCGGTGTGGTAGGAGCCCGGGTAGAAGGGCGTCAGCGGAGGGACGAGCGCCGTCGCCGCAAAGTTGAAGTTCCCCTGGCTGCGCGGCGAGCGCAGGCTGACGTATTTGATCAGCTTGGCCGCGGCGCGCACGGCGTTCCAGTGGATGCCGTCCTCGCCCGCCACCACGATGCTGCCCTCGAGCGTCGAGGTGCCTACCAGGATTTCGCCCAGCAGCTCGGCCTGCCTGGGGTCATCAGTATCTGCGAGCATGGCCGGCCCGATCGCCGCGTTAAACCCATCCTTGTGAGCGAGCGCGTCATACTCGCGGAAGAAGGCGAGCGCGTCCTCGCGCGGCAGGTCCTTGATGTATTCAGGGAACGGCTGAGTGGTAATGCGGATGGTCTGGACTTCGTACCCCGCGTCTTCAAACGTTGATTTGGCCTTGGTCAACGTGGCCAGCGCTTCTTTGATCTCGGCCTGGTAGCGCGCCCGGTCGAGGCGCACGAAGGCCGTGACGGCGCGAACCTTGGGCTTCTCACTCGGGCCCTCGCCCGGCTTCGCTGCCGCCTGCTGAGCTGCCAAGCTGGCCGGAGCGAGAAACACCAAACAGAAGATCGCAAGCAGTCTCCGAGCAAGCTTTGAGCCGAAAGACCTCATCGACGCACCTCCATCGCCCTGTAGCGGCCGTCGAAGCCTGCCCTGGAAGGGACCGCCGGCCTCGGTCCGGCGCTCACAGAGCGCCGCTAGAGAAGGGCCCGAGCCTTCCGCTTCCATACGTAATACACCGGGACGCCGCTCGCGACAATGGCAATCCCTTTCAGCGACGGACCTGGCGTCGTGACCAAGGTGTTGATGACGAACCCGAAGGCAATGGCTGCGAACAACGCCGGCGTCACCGGGTAACCCCACATTTTGTAAGGGCGGGGAAGGTCAGGATATTTTCGCCGCAGGACCAGAACTCCGGTCACGGTGAGGCCGTAGAAGACCCAGGCCACGAAGGTGACGTAGGAGAACAGCTTCTCGTAGGACCCGCTCACGGCGAGGACCGCGGTCACGATCCCCTGGACGAGGATCGAAATCGATGGAGTTT
>QHZK01000580.1 GCA_003224635.1 Acidobacteriota bacterium
CACGCAGCCCGAAACCAGGAGGTCAACATGAGGACTTTGCCGCTCGTCGCAGTACTCGTCGTAAGCGCCGCAAACGCTCAAACGCAGCTCACCGTCTACAACCAGAATTTCGCTGCTGTCAAGGAGGTTCGTACTTTGGAGTTGGCAAAAGGGGAGAACGAAGTCCGCGTGACCGACATCACCGCTCACCTGGAGCCCGAATCCGTCGTGCTCCGCGAGCTTCGCCAGCCGGACTCCATCCGGATTCTGGAGCAGAACTACGAGGGCGATCCGCTCAGCGAAGGTCTGCTGCTGCGCAAGTCGGAGGGGAAGGTGCTCGACTTCGAGATCACCATGCCGCAGACCGGCGAGAAAAAGATCGTCAAGGGCCGGATCTTGCGCAGCGGATACCTCCCTCACACTTCCGCGTTCCAGCGCTATGGCCAGCAGTATGCTTACGCCCAGGCAGCCTACGCGAACCCGGAGGGCGGCGGCCAGCCAATCGTGGAAGTGGACGGCAAGATCCAGTTTGGCCTGCCCGGCAAGCCGATTTTTGAGGCGCTCGACCCCAAAGCCTTCTTGAAGCCGACGCTGCTTTGGAGGCTTTGGTCCGGCGAAGACGGCAAGCACGAAGTGGAGTTCTCCTACCTCACCGGTGGGATGCGTTGGGAGGCAAACTACAACGCGGTCGCGCCCGAGAAAGGGGATACCTTCGACATCATCGGCTGGGTCACGCTCGAAAACATGAGCGGCAAAGACTTCGAGAACGCCAGCGTCAAGCTGATGGCAGGCGACGTGGCGCGGGTCCAGCCTCCTTCGGGCGGCCCTGCTGACTTCATGATGTCGGCGGGGGCAGTTGAAGTGCGTGGGGCAACGCCACCCGTGACCGAGCGCGCGTTCGAGGAATACCATCTCTACACGCTCGAGCGACCCACGAGCGTGCTGGACCGGGAAATCAAGCAAGTGGAGTTCCTGCGTGCTTCTAACGTTCCGGCCGAGCGCATTTACGTCTACGACGGATTCAAAGTGGACCCGCGATATCGCGGCTGGGACTACTATAACATCCGCAACCAGCCCGAATACGGGACCCTGTCGAACCCCAAGGTATGGGTGATGCTGGAGTTCAAGAACTCGAAGAAATCGCACCTCGGCATGCCGCTTCCTAAAGGCAAAGTGAAAGTCTATCGGCGGGACGTCGACGCCCGCAATGAGTTCATCGGCGAAGACCAGATCGACCACACGCCGGAAGACGAGACTGTGCGCCTTTACACCGGCAACGCGTTCGACCTTGTGGGTGAGCGTCGCCAGACCAACTTCAAGCTGGATACGAACGCCCGTATGGCCGATGAGTCCTTCGAGATCAAGGTGCGCAACCACAAGAAGGAGCGCGCCAAAGTCCGGGTCGTGGAACACATGTACCGATGGGTCCAGTGGGCGATAACGGACAGCTCGATGGACCATACGAAGACCGATGCTCGCACCATAGAGTTCCGGCCTGTGATAGAGGCTGGCGGCCAGGGGATTATCACTTACACGGTCCATTACACGTGGTGAGGCGGCTGACGCCCGGAACGTAACGACGGAGACAATCCGTCCCGTTTCGCCGGGATCGGATCAGAGGCATTGAAATAGAACGAGTTGCAACTCGGTTGGCGCCGGGTGGCGGCGGGTTTACCCCGCCATGACCCCAATCCCTGCAAACCGGTTGGCGCGTGGCGATAGAAGTAGCGGTTGCCGGAGGGCCGTGTTATACTCCGTCTCTGAGAGTGAATTTGAGGACTTTTGAAGGAGCCGCCTGTTAACATGAGCAATCGCATGCGCTTGTCGTTGATCTCGATTTCCTGCGTCCTGATTTTTTACATCGTTCTGGGCGGGGTACTGGGCCGGAGCGACTCTCCCTCCTCCGACAATGAAAAGGCTTACAAGGACCTGGGTGTCTATAGCGAGGTCCTGGACCGCATCAAGAGTGACTACGTCACCGAGCCGAATTTGAAGCAGGTGACCGACGGGGCCATACGCGGTTTGCTGGAAGCGCTGGACCCCTACAGCACGTATTTGAGCCCCCCGCAGTACAAGGACTATGTCGACCATCCGGAACCGGGCCCGGCGAGCGTGGGGATGTTTCTTTCGAAGCGCGCAGGCTTCGCCACGGTCATCTCGGTGTTGCCGGGAAGTCCCGCTGAGAAGGCAGGGGTCAAGGCGGGCGACCTTCTCGACCGGATCGAGAATTCTCCCACCCGCGAGTTTTCTGTGGTCCAGCTCGAAAGAATGCTGGCCGGCGCCACTGGAACTGCTGTGTCCGTGACCCTGGTTCGCGAAGCTCGCGGAGAGCCCCAAACCATGTCCATCACGCGCGCTGCGCTGAACTATCCTCCCGTCGTCGCCAAGATGCTCGAGGACGGCACCGGTTACCTGCGTGTGGCGGCGTTCAATACGGGGAAGGCCGAAGAGATTTCATCCAAGCTCCGCGAACTCACCTCCAAGGGCGCGAGCAAGATCGTCCTTGACCTCCGCAACTGCGCAGGTGGGGCGGTCGAGGAAGCCGTGGATACGGCCAGCCTTTTCCTCGATAAGGGGCTGGTCGCTTACGTGTACGGTCAGCGCTATCCTCGCACGGATATTACGGCAAAGAGCAACGGAGAGGTGGTCCGGTTGCCTCTTGCGGTCCTGATCAACCAGTCGACCGCAGGACCCGCTGAACTCGTAGCGGCCGCGGTCTCGGAGGACAAGCGAGGCGAGGTCGTGGGAGTCCGCAGCTTCGGAGTGGGCGTCTACCAGAAATTGATACCGGTCGGCGACGGCTCCGCCCTGCTTCTCTCGGTTGCCAAGTACTACGGGCCTGACGGCAAGGCCATTCAGGATAACGGGGTCGCTCCGACCGTGGTCCAGGCGGCCGAAGGCGAGACTGCCAGTCTGGA
>QHZK01000582.1 GCA_003224635.1 Acidobacteriota bacterium
CGCGAACGCGCACGCCGTGGATGATGACGTCGTGCCGGTAGACGGCCTCGTTTCGTTCGATGCGCTTCAGATGGCGGTGCGCGCTCTCGAGGAGTTTTTCGAGCAGGCCCGGCGTCGCGTCCACGGTCTTGTTGTGTACTGCCGTCCGGCCCTTGGTCCGCGTGATGGTGTTCGAAGCTCCGATGGGCGTGCCGGGCCACTCGCTCAGGCCAGGCGCCGACGGAGGAGGAAAAGTGTAGAGCGGAGCATCAGGCAAGGCAGAATCCCCTTTGAAGGCTCGGTCATCGGAACCGTAGTCCCCAAGCTTACGAAGAGAGCGGGGGAAAATCAACTTTGGGCGCAGTTGGCTTACCGGAAGGGATTGAACGGCGTTATCATAGGCGCCTTAAGAGATGCTCCTGATGCCGCAGTCCGAGAGTTCGACCGAGAAGAGGAATGTGCGGGCGGGACCGCGCTGCGGAACAAACGCGGGCGGGACGCCCGCGCTCCCGAAGAGGCGCTTCTTATGAAGCTCAAGATTCCTTTAAGTCCGAACGCGCTCCCGGGAATGCGGGCGGGACGCCCGCGCTCCCTAGCGAGCGGTTTCGCTTTAAGCTTGACTCTGGGTCTGGCTGTAATTCCGACGGCTGGCCAGCAAACAGAGCCGAAGAGGCCGAACAGACTCGTCACCGCGAAGCTGATTTGCGTGACGACCATGGAAGACAACCTGGACGACTGGATTCTGGACGACCTGCGAGCGTGGGGAAAATACCGGGTCACGGGCGACCCCGAGGGCGCAGACTTGGTGATGCGGGCCTACAAGCCGGAAAAGGAGCCGCGATACAGGGTGGGGCGCGAGGGAATCCCACAGCCCAAGGGCGAGCGGCGCGAGCTCCCGGCGCTTTCCGTCACCGTGGTCGATTGGGTCACGAATGAACGCCTGTGGGAAGCTGAGATCCTCAATAAGAAGCCGAAGAGCCAGGACGCCGAGCCGTCTCCGGGTCCCGAGACGCAGATTTACGCCCGCGGACTTAAACCCGACCAACTGGCGCAGAAGCTGACACGCAAACTCCGGGACTATGTGGAAGGGCTTGAGAAGCAGAAGGCCGTCGGCACTAAGCAGTAGGCAGAAAGCAGAAGGCAGAAGGCAGAAGGCAGAAGGCAGAAGGCAGAGCACGGAAGACAGAACGCAAAATGGTTACGAATGGCAATGTTGCGCGGACACCGAGACCTGAGAGTCTATCAGCTTGCCTACAAGCTGGCCATGGAAATTTTTAGCGAGTCGAAGAGATTTCCTGAAGACGAGCGTTACTCGTTGACCAGCCAGATTCGGCGTTCTTCGCGCAGTGTAGCCGCAAATATTGCGGAAGGATTTCGAAAACGGCAGTATCCGAACATGTTTGTGAGCAAACTTGCCCATTCCGACGCCGAAGCAGCCGAGACTCAAGTGTGGCTGGACTTCGCCCGCGACTGCTGCTACTTGTCGCACGAGCGGCACAAGGAACTGACTGCGGGTTATGAAGAGATCGGCAAAATGCTAAACTCTATGATAAACAGCCCCGAGAAGTTTGCGCCCAAATAGCACCTACTGCCTTTGCCTTTTGCCTTCTGCTTTCTGCCTTCTGCCTATTGCCTTCTGCCTACTGTTTGCCAGGAGCGACCATGAAGGTAGCGATCACCGGTGCGGCGGGACTCTTTGGCGGCGGTCTGGTTCGAGTCTTCTCGTCCAGGCACACGGTCTTCCCGCTGACCCGCCCTGATGCCGATGTGACCAAGCCCGACGAAGTCCGCGAGGTCTTTCGGAAACTCGGGCCGGAGATCGTCATCCATCCGGCAGGAATGCCCGACCTCGACGCCTGTGAAGGCGACCCGGCGCAGGCCTTCCTAGTGAATGTCCACGGGACGAGGAACGTGGTCGAGGCCGCACGCGAGGCCGGCGCCGAGGTCGTCTATATCTCAACCGACGCGGTCTTCGGCGGCAAAAAGCAGAGTCCTTACACGGAATCCGATCCCGCCATCCCGCCCACCGTTTACGGGCGCACCAAGTTGCGCGCCGAGCGGATGGTGCGGGCCTCTCCGAACAGTTGGGTCTTCCGCGTCTCGGTCCTGTTTGGGCCGGGCAAGACCAACTTTGTCGAGAAGGGCCTGCGGAAAATCGCGGCGGGCGAGGAGTATGAAGTGGCCGTCGACCAGTTCGGTTCTGCAACCTACACGCTCGACGCCGCGCTCAAGATCATGGAGGTGGTGGAAGCGCGCCGCTACGGACTCTATCATCTCTCAAACTTCGGTGGGTGCAGCCGTCTGGAACTCGCGAGGCGCGCCGCTGAACTCGCCGGCCTTGACCCCGGCAGGACCGTCGGGAAGCCCTCGGAGCAGATGGGGCGCCGCGCCGCGCGCCTCAAGTACGCGGTCATGGCCATGGACGCTCTCAAACAGGCGGGCTTCTCACCGCCGCGTCCCTGGCAGGACGCCTTGGCGGAATATGTCGGCTCGCTTCCCGCTTTTCGGTAAGTTGTAGCGGCGTCTATAACGGCGTCGGCGTTGTCAAGCGATTTTCAGCGACACCACCGGCCCGCCCATCATGGGAGGACGACGAAGCGGAGTTCGTAGAACGAAGCTTCGTCCCTAGAAGGATTCTTTGGGCTTGTCCCGACCAAGGCCCGCCTCTTGAATCCTGCGGTGGAACGCCGGTCCCACCAACCATCTATTCGGTCACCGACGACCATGATTCGTAGTTCGAACTCCCCGCCTGGTGCAGGGAGGCCCAGCGCCCAATCACTCTCTCGATCCCGTGGAGGGGACCACGCCGCTACTCGGGCTGCCGGGCATGCGAACCGGCGGTGCTTCGGGGCTGCGCAGGGGCCACTTTAGCGATCTGACCACCGCGCCGGAACTTCAAGCGTTGATACTGACGGCGCAGTTCGGGATCGAACCGCGCCGCACTCTTGGCCGCTTCAATCCCAGGTAACTGACCACCTGCCGGCTGTGCCGGAAGCGCTCCACCGGACCCAAAGTCAGCACGAAGGCCCAAGCCGTCACCGACCCCACGCCCTTGTGCTTCATCAGCTCGACCGCCTCCGGACGGCGCTCCGCTTCCGTCTTCACCGCCTGATCGAGATCGGCGGTCCGCGGCCCCAACTGGTCCAGCAGCTCCAGCAACTCCTTCCGCCGCTGGCTCGCCCAGGGGCCCAAGCTCAGCCCTTCGAGCTCCGCGCCGGTCTCCGTATCCGGCATGGCAATTACTTGGTAGCGCGAATGCAAATCACATCCGATAATCAACATCCGTTCGGCTCCTTTCTTCGGCAGCCTTGGTCTCGGACAAACCAAGTTTACCGGTCGGAAGGAGCCGACGCCGTTATCTAATCACTCAAAGCCTGCCCTGTAAGGGAGCGCCGGACGGCGGTCGCAGACCGCCGCTACAGCGGAATGCGGCAAACTTTGCACTGCCAGGGTTCAGGTGTTAACTTGTCGTGCCGTGCCCAACCGTCTCAAGTCCAAGCTCGGGCGCAGGCCCAAGCTCGGCCAGCATTTCCTCGCCGACCCTCGCTACCGCCGGCGCATCGCCGAGGCGATCTCTGTCGGCGCCGATGACTTAGTGATTGAAATCGGCCCGGGGCGGGGCTCGATGACCGGGCTTCTGGCCGAGCGCGCGCGCCGCGTGGTGGCAGTCGAACTCGACGCCGCCCTGGCCGTTGAGCTCAAATCAAAAATGGAGGGCGACCCGCGAATCGAGGTCCTGCAGGGCGATATTCTCTCGACCGATCTCGAGCAAATCTGCCGCCGCTACACTACCGACAAATGCTATGTCTTCGGCAACTTGCCTTATTACATCACTTCGCCGATCCTGCACCATCTCTTCAATTCCCGAACCGTGATCCGCGCCATGGGCTTGGTCGTGCAACGCGAAGTGGCCGAAAGGATCACTGGCGCCCCAGGAACGCGCGACTACGGCTACTTGAGCGTGCTGACCGCACTCTCGTCGCGGCCTCAGGCGCTGCTTCAGATTCCGCGAGGAGCGTTCGCGCCCCCGCCTAAGGTCCGATCGACGCTGGTAGAGTTCCTCGTCACGTCCCGTTTTCCGGAATGGGATTGCCACACTCGTGAGAGATTTCTGGAATTTGTGAAGGCCTGCTTCGCGCAGAAACGCAAGAGCCTGCTCAATAACCTTGGCGGTATCTACCCGCGCGGGCGGGTGGAACAGGCGCTGGCGGAGGCCGCCGAGAAACGGCCACGTCCGCTGCCGTCGAGGCTCCGGGCCGAACAACTCACGCTGGAGGAATTTGTCGCCCTCTTCGACCGTCTGGCGGGCGAACCTCAGAGGCAGTGACGCGGGCTGGCCGCCGAACAGGCTGGTTCTCGATCTTTTACTTATGGATCAACGTACGGAGGCGGGTGAGGCGAGCCCGAGGCGCGCCGCACCTGGCTGCCTCCTCGTTCCTTGCGGCAAGGGAGCCCTTGCGGGGAACCCTAAACGCGGTTCGCTTCGTGGTTCCAAGCCGGCTGACGGCGCTCATCGCCGGACGAGCGGTTCACCAGAAAGAAATAGACGCGATTGAGATGAGGAAACCATATCGAGTCTTCGATCTCCCACTGTCCCCACCGCCCGGAGTCTCCAAACATGCTCCCGTTCGCGGAAAAGTCAGATTTCAGCGTCCGATAGGCGTCCTCGGTATAGACGTTCGTAACCGCGAGCACCTTCACCGTAGATTCGTATTGGTTCGACAGGTCTTGCAATCTTGGCGGCATTCTAATCTCCCCCCGGCAGCTCTCAGTGCGCCCGATTTTTCTTCCGCCTTACTTGACTATCATCAACCAGCCGCCCAAAGACCACAATCGCCCGTCAGTGCCACTGTTATGGCACATAGGTGCTCCGGCGCCTCGGGCGATGACCGGACTCCCCGTCTACAGTCGAAAGTCGAGAGTCGAAAGTCGAAAGAAGAACGCGACGGCGTGCTGCGCTCTCGACTTTCAACTTTCGACTTTCAACTTTCGAC
>QHZK01000581.1 GCA_003224635.1 Acidobacteriota bacterium
GTCGGCAGTCAGGGGCTGGGCGCCTGTGATGGGGAGTGCACCCGCCCGAGTTTCGCCCGCCCGCCGCGTACTGTGGCGGACCTCGGCCACCGCCCAAACCGCGGCAAGGGCCGCGACGGAGCAGAACACGGTAACCGAAGTCTTGATAGAATAAGGGGTTAGGGACAGAAGCGGTTGCCTTCGCATAAGTTTTCCAGCTTTCCGGTTTTGGGGGGTGCGGCTGATTTGCCCTTTCACGTTCTGCTGCTGTTCAAGGCCTCAGAACAAGAGCCGAAAACACCTTCCCTGCGTTCAAGAATCTGCGCCAGCAGGCGCCTCGCACATGAAGGGTAAAAAGGCGCGCCTTTACACCCTCAGCGGCTCACTTGGCCAGTTAACCTAACATACTGAAACTGAAAAACTTCCTCAAGGGCTGAAGTAACTGGCTGGTTGATGGATCCCCCGGACAGCGTCGCCAAGTGTGGGGTTCTTCACGTTTGGCGGGAGTCTTCTAGAGGTGATACATCCCCCTTTTCACTGAGCCCCTTACCCCTCTTGCTGCACGATACCTTGCGCGACTGAGATTCACCTTGAGCCCAAGGCAGGCCTCATTACCTGGCCGACCCTTCTCCTGCTTTCCTACACAGGCGTATGCTTGCGAAAACGGGAGCCTACTTTCGCCCAGGACTTTATCACCAGTGTGAAGCAAAATCAACAGGATTCTTCAAGTGTATAATCACCAGTTCGACAACACCGGTCCCCGGTATCTGGAGAGCATTCTTCCGCGTATTCCACCGCTGGCATGCTTCGTGCTACCTTATCGTATGCGGCTCAGGGAGGAGTCCTGTCGAGAGAGGCTGTTGATGTTTGCCAGGTCGCGGCTGGGACCGGCTACCATTTCCACCTTGACCGCGCTGGCTGTGGGAGTCCTTGCGGATTGCGCCGCGCCACCCGGAACGCTAGCTCCATCAGGGCCGCAGGCAGAGACTTCCTCGTTCAAACTGCAGACGAACGCATTCAAGCCGGGCGGCGATCTCCCCAGGAAATTCACCTGCGAGGGCGCTGATGCCTCTCCTGGGCTCGACTGGAGCGAGTCGCCCGCCAGCACCCAAAGCTTCGCCTTGATCGTGGACGACCCCGACGCTCCTGGTGGTACCTGGGTCCACTGGGCCGTGTATGACCTGCCTTCGAGCGCGCGACAACTTCCCGAAGGTGTGCCTCAAGCAGACGATTTGCCGGGCGGGGGACGCCAAGGCGTCAACGATTTTGGGAAGCCCGGGTACGGCGGACCCTGCCCGCCACCCGGCAAGCCTCATCGCTACTTCTTCAAGCTCTACGCCCTCGATAAGAGGCTCGACCTCGGAGCGGGCGCGACTAGGAAGGCTGTGGAACAGGCGATGAAAGGCCACATCCTGGCACGGGCTAAGCTTGTAGGGCGATACGGAAGATAGATAGAAGATAGATAAAGGATGAAGGTTAAAGGTTAAAGGATGAAAGCTGGAGCCGAAAAAGAAACATTCCTCTGGTTAGCCGCAGGCCACTGACTGTCATACCCCTTCCGCTTTTTATCCTTACACTTTAACCTTTCGATCCAACTTGGCATAATGTCCAGGAGAGGTCCGATACACGGGATTTCGAAGGAGCAGCGATAGAGATGAGCACTTTCGCCAGCCATAAACCTGGAGGGCCCCAGCCCAAGGCAGTCGAGGCGACGCCCAAGCCTTCTTCTTCTTCGGGGCCTCAACCGTGCGAGGGCGATGTGATCTATCAGAATGGCCGCGTGGTGGCCCGGGTGGCCGGTCCGCAGGTGGATCGTGAAGCCAAAGAGATTCGTTTCGCGGAGTTGTACAACAGCGACGAACTACTGCTGCCCGACGAATGCGAGTTTCAAAAGTACACGATCATGGTGCAGCGCATCGCGCACGCGACCAAAGTTGACAAAGGCGCCCCCCACAAGGGGCGCGTGCTGCGCAACGTCGTGGCTGAGATTTTGGGTTACCGTGAGCAGTAGAGACGTTCCGGTGGAACGTCTCTACCTTTTCGAGTCTCTCCCCTTTCGAGACTTCCCCTGGAGTGTGTCCTTTCCTGAGGCGGCCTAGAGGGCCGTCTCTACATCCCGCCAGCCATCCGGTTCGCTGAGACCCTTTCCACTCGAATGCGCTACCATAGTGCGAATAGCTGATGAGGAGGGTCCCAGGCGCCCATGAAGCTGCATCACGTCATCGAAGCGCAGCAGTTCGATCCTGCTACTCTGGCGGAGCTCTTTCAAGTCACCGAGGAGATGGAGGGCGTGGTGGCCGAAGGCGGCGTCCTCGACTATCAGAAGCGCGTCATGGCGACGTTGTTTTACGAACCTTCGACGCGCACCCGTTTTTCGTTCGAGACCGCCATGCATCGCCTGGGCGGCCGCGTAATTTCCACGGAAAACGCCGCCGAGTTCTCGTCCGTCGCCAAG
>QHZK01000583.1 GCA_003224635.1 Acidobacteriota bacterium
CGCCGCTTGGCCGAGGCCAGGGCTTCGAGGGCAGGGATATCAATTTCCACGTTGAAGTGACCGGAGTTCGCCACCACGGCGCCGTTCTTCATCGCCTTGAAGTGGCCTTCCGTCAAGACGGCCTTGTCGCCGGTCAGCGTGACGAACACGTCCCCGACCTTGACGGCTTCGGCCATGGTCATGACCCGGTAGCCATCCATCACGGCTTCGAGCGCGCGGGTGGGATTCACCTCGGTAACAATCACGTCGGCGCCGAGCCCGCGCGCGCGCAGGGCGACGCCGCGCCCGCACCAGCCGTAGCCTGCCAGGACCACGTGCAGGCCCGCAAACAGAAGGTTCGTAGCGCGAATAATGCCGTCGATGGTGGACTGGCCGGTGCCGTAGCGGTTGTCGAACAGGTGTTTCGTGTCGGCGTCGTTCACCGAAATAATCGGGAACTTCAGGACGCCTTCTTTGGCCATGCTGCGCAAACGAATGACACCCGTCGTGGTTTCCTCGGTCCCGCCCATGATCTGAGAGGTCAGGTCCTGCCGCGTGGTAAGGATGGTCGTCACCAGGTCCGCCCCGTCGTCCATGGTAATCTGCGGCTTGTGCTCGAGGGCCGACTGGATGTGGGAATAATAGGTATCGTGTCCCTCGCCCTTGATGGCGAAAGTGGGGATGTGGAAGTCCTGGACCAGCGAAGCCGCCACGTCGTCCTGCGTGCTGAGCGGGTTCGACGCGCACAGGACCACCCGTGCGCCGCCGTCCCTGAGTGTGATGGCGAGGTTGGCGGTTTCAGTCGTGACGTGCAGGCAAGCTGCAATCCGCACGCCCTCCAGGGGCCGCTCCTTAGCGAAGCGCCTTCGGATGAGCTGGAGCACAGGCATCCACTGGTCGGCCCATTCGATCCGGACCTTCCCTTTGGCTGCCGCGCCAAGGTCTTTCACATCGCAAGCGAGCTTTTCCGTCGTCGCCATCTACAGAGCTACCTCCCGCCGCAGGAGCGCGGCCTTGTCGGTCTTCTCCCAGGTGAACTCGGGCTCCGTCCGCCCGAAGTGCCCGTATGCCGCAGTCTTCCTGTAGATCGGGCGGAACAAATCCAGCGACTCGATGATCCCGCGCGGGGTCAGGTCGAAGTGCTCGCGGACCAGGTCAACCAGCGTGCACTCGTCCACGCGCCCCGTGCCGAAGGTGTCCACCATCACGGAAACCGGCTGCGCGACGCCGATGGCGTAAGCGATCTGCACTTCAACGCGGTCCGCAAGCCCGGCCGCGGCAATGTTCTTGGCGATGTAGCGGGCCATATAAGTGGCAGACCGGTCCACTTTGGTGGGGTCTTTCCCCGAGAAGCACCCGCCGCCGTGGTGCGCCATGCCTCCGTAGGTATCAACGATGATCTTGCGCCCGGTCAGGCCGGAATCGCCAACGGGTCCACCGGTTACAAACCGGCCAGTGGGATTAATATGATACTTGGTGTTCTTGTCGAGCATGTGGGCAGGTAGCACGGGCCGGATCACGCACTGGAGGACGCCTTCGCGCACGGTCTCATTCGTCACCGAGGCCGTGTGTTGGGTGGAAACCACCACGGCATCCACCCGGATCGGCTTCGAACCTTCGTATTCCACCGTGACTTGTGACTTGCCGTCGGGGCGGACGAAATCCAGAATCCCCTTGTGCCGGACCTCCGCCAATCGCAGGCAGAGCTTGTGGGCCATCATGATCGGGAAGGGCATGCGCTCGTCGGTCTCGTTGCAGGCGTAGCCGAACATCAGGCCCTGGTCGCCCGCGCCGCCCGTGCCCACGCCCATATCGATGTCTGGACTCTGCCTGGTGAGATTGACTTTAAGCTGGCAGGCGTCCGCGGTGAAGCCTCCGTCAGGGTCGGTGTAGCCAATGTCGTGAACCGTCTGGCGGACCAGTCTCTCGATGTCGGGCTTGGCGGATGTCGTGATTTCCCCGGCTACGTAGACCGTGTCGTCCTTAACCATCGCCTCGCAGGCCACGCGCCCCCGCGGGTCTTCGGCGAGGACGGCGTCCAGCACAGCGTCGGAAATCTGGTCGCAGATTTTGTCGGGGTGGCCCTCCGTCACCGACTCTGAAGTGAAAAGGTACTTCCGGCTATTGCGAGTCGCCACGGAGCCTCCTTGTCCCGATGCTGCCCGCGAAGCTCAATCGCAGCCGGGCAAACCACAAACGCTAACATGGACGCCCGCAGCACGTCAACGACCCATTTGTGTTGGCGTGCATAACGCCATATTGGCGCGGCAAGCGAGCACGCTAATCCCACACCCCGAGCTTGCGTGGCATCATGAGCGCCGCTGCTGGGATGAGGATATGGAGGCAATCAAACCGCCGGCGGGTCGGCCATACCGTAACTGATCGGCGGCGGGGGCAAGTTGGTGTGGTCGCGCCTTAAGGTGTCCGCGGTCCGACGTGAGCGACAACGACAGCCGGCTTTCGCCAGCTCCGCTTTGCGCGCGGAGCAAGTGATGATGATTCTCTCTTACGACCTGACGAGACTGCCTGAGTCAGATCCCTCGGGCGCGAGAGAGCCGGTACAAGGCGTCATGCAGGAATTCGTATTTGCCCCTTCCAAATATAGATATTGGAAGGCCCGGAACGCGTCCCCCACGGCTCGCGTCGGCCCGTGGCTGCGAGCTAATGGCACAGAAAATCAATAGGTTACATACTTAACCAGGCCGCAGCCGCTTTTGGCAAATCGCGTGCGTTATGCAG
>QHZK01000584.1:0-498 GCA_003224635.1 Acidobacteriota bacterium
CCGCACCCCACGCACTCGAGCCTGGAGCAGTCGCTCGAGTGGGTCGAGCGCCTCAAGCCTCGAAGAGCTTTTTTCACGCACATCGCTCACGAGCTGGGACACGAGGCGACCAACGCCGTGCTTCCGCCCCACGTGCGCCTGGCCTACGATGGGTTGAGGTTAGACTTGTGAAGAACACAGCATGCCAGCATTTCAGTTCGTCAGTCCCTCAGTATTTCAGTTCATCAGTCAAGGACTGAAATGCTGAGGGACTGACGAACTGAAATACTGACAAACTGAAATACTGACAAACTGAGAATGCGCATCATCCGCGACCTTCACGAACTTGAGCCGCTGCGGCGCCCGAGCGTGGTGACTGTCGGCAATTTTGACGGCGTCCACCTTGCTCACCAACGACTGCTCCGGAGCGTGGTCGAGACGGCGCGGCAAACGGACGCTGCGGCCGCGGCGGTCACGTTTGAGCCGCATCCCGCGAGGGTGCTCGCGCCGGAGCGCGCC
>QHZK01000584.1:525-3817 GCA_003224635.1 Acidobacteriota bacterium
CTCGTGATCCTGCCTTTTACGCGCGAGTGTTCGTGTCTTTCCCCGCTCGAGTTCGTAAGTCAAGTGATCATGGAGAAGCTGCGCGCTGCAGTGGTCGAAGTCGGCCCGAACTTCCGCTTCGGTCATGGCCAGGCGGGTGACGTCGCGCTGCTCGCCGAACTCGGCCGTGAGCAGGGATTCAGGACCGAGGTCTTGCCGGCGGTCGAAGTCCGGGGCGAGCGGGTTTCGAGCAGCCGCATCCGCGAGCTGCTTTCTGAGGGCCGCGTCGGCGCCGCCGGCCGGCTGCTCGGCAGGCCCTTCGCGGTGTACGGGTCCGTCGTCC
Source organism: Acidobacteriota bacterium (assembly GCA_003224635.1). Lineage (GTDB taxonomy): Bacteria > Acidobacteriota > Terriglobia > UBA7540 > UBA7540 > QHZK01. Next base: position 848 of record QHZK01000584.1, read on the forward strand.
GAGGGATCGGCGTCGGCAGCAAACAGACTGTCCCCACCCTGAACCTCGCCCCTTACGAAGAGCAGCTTCCCAAGCGCGGCGTCTATGTCACCCAGACCAAAGTCGGCCGGGAGACCTATGAGTCGGTCACGAACGTGGGTCACAAACCAACGTTCGGCGAGCACCGGCTTACCGTGGAATCGTTCCTGCTGAACTTTTCGGGCGAGGTCAGTGCGACCGCGATGGAAGTCGAGTTCCTGCACCGGCTGCGCGACGAAATGAAGTTCCCGAGCCCCGCCGCCCTCAAGACGCAGATTCAAAAGGACGCCCGCCGGTCCGTCAGATTCTTCCGCCTGCTCAAGCTGTTTCGCCAGCGCCAGACCCAAAGTTTCGCTCCAGCCAGGAGAGACTGAACCACGAAGGGCGGGAACCGGGTGGCTTTGTTTTCGCGCTGTAGCGGCGAACTATGTTCGCCGACCCCCTGAATTGGCTTTGTTTCCGCGCTGTAGCGGCGATCTATGATCGCCGACCTCCTGAATTGGCTTTGTTTTCTCGCCAATTTTTCACTAACTTGCTGATTCTAAGCGACATGTTGGCTTTGTTCCCCCCAAATTTACCCCCATTTGCGACTTTTCGCGCCCTCAAACCTGCCGTTCCCACTTTTGCTAGGCTAGCTGGAGTGTAGCGATACTGCCGATCGCGGCACGGCGAACACTCGAACTTATGGACTCCCTTTCTTGCTAACGAGGGGAATAGTGGCATCATCACGCGGTCCTCCGCCGCCATCGAGCCTACCACACCCGAATGAGACGCATGGGACGCATAGGACAAATTCGTAACTCGTAAATACTCGTAAATCCGAATTCTCTCTGCTGTACCCGAATAAGGACACCCCGGCAGCTCTCGATGTCGCCATAACGACCCCCAGCGAGCCTTCCAGGGCCATCCTCAGAGATTTAACGCGTTTGCCGTCAGTGTGTTAAGGGATTGGGCCTGTAGTTGCTCAACTAGTAACAGCAGCCGAGAGTCACCGAAGGGTTACGGTAGGAACCGAGCGACCCGGCCGACGCACCCGGCACAGTGCTTCCCTCTCCCCTGGCGGGAGAGGGGCAGAAGTGAGGGGTAAGGGAGGCGAAAATGAAACGAGTCCTCGCAAGTCTTTTAGTCCTGCTTTGGCCATTGGCCTTCGCGCCCAAGGCGTTCGCCACTAGGGGTGGGAGTCCCGACTCTCGCCTGAAGCCTCTCACGCTTAAGGGTGCAGGCTGGGTTTCGGATACCGAGTATCTCCTCAATCAGAGCTCCGAGGATGACCAGGACAGGGAAACGTCAGAGAACGCTGGACAAAAGAGTGTGACGCCCTCGCCTTCGGTCCGTAATAACACCCCTAAAAAAGGCAGCCCCGTCAAGGCGCACGTCCGCCAGCCTTCCCGCGCCGCGAATTCAGCTAGGCCGACACGGTAACAAGTTACGTGGCGCAGACCTGGATTTTCAGGTCTGCGGTTCTTCAACCAAAGCTACGGGAAAGAATTCGCGAATCTAGTCAACAAAATAAACGGGAAATTCCATGAACAAGTGCGACTGTAGAAATTCAAAAACCCGCGAACCGAAAGAGTGTTATGCCGATGAAGCTGGGGCGCTTGCGGCTTGCGGGGCACATAAGAACGAAATCCGAGACGGCGATGCCCTCCGCGTATATTACTGCAACCCAGGTGAATGCTGGCATATTGGGAATAGCGGTATGACGACGTGGGAACAAGTCGCCAACAAGAAAAGGGGGTACTAAATAATGCCCAGACGAGACATCCGGCCGTTTTGGTCAGCACTCTTGTTTCGCCAGTCATCATTCGAGAGCAATGGAGATGGCCAGCAACAGCACCTCCCCGGTATTCCGTCGTCTCTGCAAGCGTGCGCTTGGAGTCGGGAACACATGGAACAAGCGGGGATCGCGGAATCGTCTAGCGTATCTGGTCCTACTCTCTTCGATCAGCCTCAGCCTCTGCTGTTTGAAGCGCCGTTAATCTAGGGCACAACATGTTGAGTCAATGCATGTTGGGAGGAGTGACAAAGTGGCACATTGGTTCGGCACGAAAAACAAGTCGCACCTATCGAGGCTTCCGGATGACCTCACTGCCATCGCAGCCCGAGCCTTACCTGAACAGATCTCGCTACTGCTCTGGATTGTCTGGCTCGAAGACACGCGTGGGAGCAGCCTTCGTCCATTCCAGGACACCAATGATCTGAGCACGGCCCTGCGGGAATTCTTGATCTGGTGTAAAGAGACAGGGGAGGCCGCGGAGCGTGAGGGAAAAGTTGATACGCCGGATGACTTCACAAGCTTGGCAAGAAACTGGGCTTGGCTGTTCTTCCACGACAAAACGCTTACGCTGAAAACAGCGCACCTTCGCCACTGTGATTACCTTAGGAAGGGCAAAATTGATGTCGCGTCGTCGCCCGAGCTAGACCAAGCTTTCGAGCGCATATCGGAGGAGATATTTGGTTGGTTGGATTCGTGGGGAATTCCCTTTCAAAAGGGTCCGTCGCTCAGAATCCCGACAACATCCATTCACAAACTGGTTTCGGCATATCAGGGTCTCCCGGACATGCACTTTGCACCCAACATGAGGGTGTCCCGATCGTAGTTGAAGGTTCGCAAGGTCGGCGGATTCATCTTACGCTACTTTCTCCTTCGAAGGTTGCGTTGCTGAGGTGCTCGCCCGGCCGAGAACGGCGGCCAGGGCCCAGAGGTTCGCGTGGCCGTCGATCCGTCGGAAATGCTTTTCGGTGAGCAGCCAGGCGGATGCCACCCAACGTTGCACCATGTCGGCATCCCGCCAGCGCGTGACGTTGCGGGTGCGGCGCTCGACTCCGCTCTGCGGACTTTCAATGATGTTGGTGGTGGCCAGGCATTTGTGCAAGGATTCGGGAATCTGCAAGCGTTGCAGGGTGAACATCTCCTTCATCCCCTCGCGCAGGCTGCGCGCCGCGGACTCG
>QHZK01000047.1 GCA_003224635.1 Acidobacteriota bacterium
CAACGCTGCCCAGCCCCCCCCGATTGTGGATATCGGCCTTCCCAACTTCAATTACGAATGCGGCTGCTTTCTCAATATCGCCCGAGCGAAGGTTTGGGACTGGCACGAGAACTTAACCAAGACGATCGGGCGGCACACGCTGCAATTTGGCGGAACAATTCAGTACGAGCACGACTACACGCTTCCCGATCAGCAGTACACATCGGGGTATGAGGATTTTGGCACCCTTGCCACGTCGCTTTACGACACTCACAACGCTCCAGGTTCGTACAATCCGACGCCGAACACGGGCTCCGACGCGGCCAATTTTTACCTGGGAGTAGCCAGCTACTTGGCCTACGCCAATCGGCAAGCCTACCTCAACTACGTCAGCGAGAAGGCGCTCTACTTCCAGGACAATTTCAGGGTGAACCCGCGGCTGACGCTGAACCTTGGAGTGCGCTGGGAATACAACAGCCCCGCCAATCTTTCGGATAAGAGCCTGACCGGGTTCGACTACAACACGCATGCCGTCGTGCTTCAAACTTCCATTGACAACCTGGTGCGTCTCGGGGACGTGGTGCCCCAGATCGCGGCAGACTATGCCGCTCTGGGCGTCAAGTACGAAACTCCCGCGCAGGCGGGGGTGCCGGCGAACCTCGTGCATCCCAACTATCACGACTTCAGCCCCCGGCTGGGGTTTGCTTATCGCCTCACCGAGGGACAGCACTACAGCGTCCTGCGGGGCGGTTACGGGAGATACTATTATCCCGATTCACTGAGGCTTTGGAACGGAGATAATCAGTTTAGCGTTCCCGTTTCCGGCACGTTGCAGAATGATCCCAACCTGGGCGGCGTGCTGAGCCCCGACGGCAACCTCAACTATCTGTTGCGCTCTGTGCCCACGATCATCGCCGGTCAGAACAGCCAAAATGCCATAAGTCTGGACCAAGCCGTCGGGATTGCTCCCGGCAAGGGGTATGTCGCCTGGCTGGATCCCCATTCGCCCTCGTCCCACGCGGACATGTGGAACCTGACTTACGAGAAGGAAATCGCCACCAGTACGGCTCTCAGTCTCAAGTATGTCGGCACGCACGGCGCGAACATGCCGCAGTATTACTCCATCAACGACGCTCCGAGCGACTTCGCATGGATGGTGAATACCGGCCAAGCTCCGATCCCGGGCTACTTGGAGCAGCCTTACGATCAGGTCCTCGGACAGGTCCAGCAGTACCGCAAGACCGGCTGGTCGAACGATAACAGCTTCCAAGTCGAGCTCCAGCACCAATACTCCAAAGCGTACGCGTTCCAGGTTTTCTACGTCTTCAGCAACGCATTCCGAGCCGCCGGCGACGGCTGGCGCGCCGATTACGTGTGGTCTCCGAACGTGTTCCTGCCCGGAATGTTGCCGTCGGATTATCAGAAAGCGGACCGGTACCTGAACTACCAGCGGGACACCTCCATCCCCAAGCACAGTGTGAAATGGAATTGGGTAGGGGACCTTCCGTTCGGCCGGGGCAAGAGGTTTGGCGGCAACGCGCATGGATTCCTGAACGCGCTTATCGGCGGGTGGCAGTTCGCCGGCGACGGCGCCTGGTACAGCCGCTATTTCAATTTGCCGACCGGTAATTATGGCGATTTCAACGGAGTTCAAGTTTACGACAAGAAAAATTCTGTCCTCGACTGCCGCAGCGGGCAATGTGTCGCTGGCTCGCTGTGGTGGAATGGTTATATCGCGGCAAATAAAGTCAACCAGAGCCCAAACGGAGTCTATGGACTTCCCTCCAACTACACGCCCTTCCAGACCCCGCTCATTCCCGTTCCGGCAAACTATAACCAGATCGACCCCAACCAAGACCCGCTCTTTGCCTACTACGGAAGCAACTCGGTCTGCGTGAACTTGGCGAGTAAGACCTACCAGACTCTCACCGCCAACAGTCCATGTCTTGCTACCGGTGGGACCCTAGGGTACCAACTGACCGGCGCGGAAATCGGCCTGCCCTGGCCGAAGAACATCTGGAATCCGCAGTCCAGCAATAAGCATTTCCCCGGTCCCAACGAGTGGAACATGGATGCATCGCTGTTTAAGGAGTTCTCTATAGGTGAAAGGGCAAGGTTGCGCTTCAACATGGATTTCTTCAACGTATTCAACCGGCCGGGCACAACCATGCCGAGCTCGAGCGGAATCATCACCAAACAGTCCTCCGACAACCTTCCGCGAGTGATGCAGATGACGCTCCGGCTGTCTTGGTGACACAGTTAGTCCGATGGTTAGAAGATTCATAGGGAGCAGCCGCTCGGTTGCTCCCTATCACTCTGGAAGCGTGACTATCCAAGGATCATTTCCCACCGAGTGCGTTCAGACGCCGCCGGGTTAGTCAAACAACAAAGTGAAGAGCGAGGGAATGGAATTCTTCGACTGCAATGTGATGCTCGGACAAACGGTGACCCCGTTGCCGAGCGGTGCGCTCGACGTTCGCGCTCTGCTGGCCGAGATGGACCGCCTCGGAATCGGGCAGGCTCTGTTCTTCCATTATGCCTTCACCATGGACCAGAAGGCCGACATGAACCGGCTGACGCTGGCCGCGGCGCGGGAATCCAGTCGCCTCGTCCCGACCTGGGTCCTCTCCACGGTCCTGACCCGCATGCAGGAGAAGCTCGAAGACCAGATTGACCGCATGCTCGACTCGGGCGTCAAGGCGGCGCGTATTTTTGTTGACGAAGCGCCACAGGCGGGACCGTTGTCGTTGAAGCTCTACCTCCTCGAAAAGCTTTATGCCCGGATGAATCAGCACCGCGTCCCCCTGCTGATTCCGGATGACTACCTGAACGGGCAAGGCACGCTCAGCTCGCCGCCGCCCGCCGCGAGCTACGAGGACCTTGAAAACATCTGCCGGAACTTTCCTGATCTCCCGGTAGTCCTTCTCGACCCGCATTACAACAGCCAGCAAGCCGTCATCACCCTGGCGCAAAGGCACAAGAATTTTTATTTCAGCATTCCAGTCTACGGCCTGTTTCGGGAGTTGGAGAATGCGGCGGCCCTCATCGGCGCCGACCGTATGCTGTTTGGAACCGACATGCCGGTTCAGGACCCGAGCCTTGGCCTGGGGATGATTTTGTATGCCGCCATGAACGATCGCGACAAGCAGTCGATCGCCGCTGGCAATCTCACGCGTCTGTTGGGGTCCGTCCAATGAATCGCCGCGGCTTTCTTGTCCAGTCCGCTTTTTCCGCGGCCGCTCTTTCGTCGCTCGGCCGCCCCCCGGCAGCGAAGGCCGCCGAACCCCCGAGTATTTTTGAGCAGGTGCGGGCAGGTCGGCCGCTCGAAGGTGTGGATGCGATTGACGCCCACGCCCACTTCGATACGATCTCCGGGGACCTCATCTGGCCGCTCGGCGTGGACATGCTCGAGGCCGATTCGCGCCGTTGCGGAATCGGCCTGACCATTGTCAGCCCGTTTGAGGGATTCATGGCCACCCACGCCGGCCAGCTCAGAGCGGCGCACGATGCCTGCGTGGAGGCAGTGGCGAAGTACAAGAAGTCTCTGCGCGCGTACCTCGTGTTTCAACCGCACTTGTTGAAGGCGTCTGTCGAGGAGATGCAGCGGGCTCTCGATCCCGACTCGCCCTTCGTGGGGTTCAAGCTTCACGGGGCCATTGACCAGTATCGCGCCGACGGGCCCAATTATCAGCCCGTGTTTGAATTCGCGAACGAGCACGGGCTGCCCGTCCTCTACCATCAATGGGGCGGGTTAGAGCGGGTCGCTTCGACCATCCCAAAATACCCGCGCATGAACATGGTTTTGGCTCATCTCGGGCTCTGGACCTCGCCGGACAACCTCGGGACCTATCTGAAGGCCCTGCCCAATCTGTATACAGATACCTGCAGCTCCGTGCTCCCTTACGGGCGTCTGGAGCGGCTCGCCGCCGAGGCCGGCGCCCGGAAAATCCTGTTTGGCACCGACGCCACGTACCTCGCGGTCGGTCCGCAGATTGCCAAAGTGGCCTTCGCCAGAATCTCGGAGGAAGAGAAACGCCTGATTTTCGGCGGCAATGCGCGGCGCATCTTCGGGAGCCGCCTGCCGCCGCCTGGCTAGCGCGTGCGCGTCGGATAGGGCTGCGGTGTAGCACTCTTCATGAGTGTTCGACTGATTCTTGCGGCGTTTGCGGGCGTCTTTCTAGGCGCTTCGCTGGCTGGTACTGCGAATACCTGGTACGTGGCTACGGACGGGAGCGACTCGAATCCTTGCACACAACGTGCGCCGTGCGCGACCATAGTCCGTGCGTCCACCCTGGCGCGCCCCGGTGACACTGTGCTGGTTGAACCAGGAAGGTACGAGGGCCCCATCTCGACGAACGCATCCGGCACGCCATCGGCGAAGATAACCTATCTCTCGAGCAAACGCTGGGGCGCGGTGATCGTGCAGGGGTCGCACGGGTCGGCTTGGGCGAATCACGGGAGTTACGTGGTCATTGATGGCTTCGAGTTGGTGGGCGACCCCCAGAGCTTGGGGACGGATGGCCTCGAAACCGATGGGGAGTACACCATCATCCAGCACAACAAGGCGCACGGCTTTCTTGCCCGCACCTGCAATGACTGGGGTGGCGCCGGCATCCATCTCAACGCTCCGCACGGTCAGGTCCTCGGCAACTGGGTCTATCAGAACGGTCCTTACCCTTGCCAATGGGTGCATGGGATCTACTTCGAGCAGCCCTACGGTCTGGCCGCCGAGAACATTGCATTCCAGAACGGCGGATACGGCATTCACGAATGGCACCAATCTTCCCACATCACGGCCGTGAACAACACGCTCTTCAACAACGGCTGCGGAGGCATTGTGGTCGGAAACGAAGGCTTGCTCAAGCTCGGGGTAGCTCTCAATGACCACAGCTTCACCGCCAACAACATTGCTTACCGCAACGGACCCTGCCCCAATCAAGCGGGGAGGCTCGAAGGCTACGGCGTTCAGGAGTGCTGCCGCCCGGCGGAGACAGGGAGCTGCAATGCGTACCATAATAACCTTGTGTACGGGAATTACACGTCCGACGTCGAGGTGAATATCCCTGCCGGGCCAGGGAACCGAGGCAACATCGTCTCCGAGCCAAAGTTCGTCAATTATCAACCCGACGGCTCCGGAGACTACCATCTTCAGCGCGGGAGCCCGGGCATTGGCGCTGGCCTCGCGAGCGACAGCGCTTGCGGAATACGAGTCGGTTTTCCAACATTCGATTTCAGCGGCAACCCCCGGCCCGCCGCTTTGGGACCCGGCGCTTCAGGAAAAGCCAAGTTCGATATTGGAGCGTATCAATCGTCGTACTGATGTTGGTGTGGTGGCTATCGGTCGGCCCCAGAATCCCGCTCCAGGGGACGGCCACAGCGTTATACTTTGGTAGGGCGGCCGGGCGCGCCAATTCGACGTAGGGACGACCCCGCGGGCCGTCTCACGAATAGGATGGGGGCGTCTATCAGGAAGGAGGGCAAGTTTCCATGAACACGAGAAAGCATTCGAACGACCACAAGTCCGGCCAGGCCGGCCCGGCGCTCGACCGGCGAGGGTTTCTGACTGCGGCGACAGGTCTTGCCTCGGCGGCGTTATGGGCGAAAGGCGCGGACGGCGCGCCCGCGCGCGTCGATCCCGCTTCCGCCGCTCCTCCTCCGGGCCTGACGGGGCGTCCGGCTTCGGCGGCGGCTACGTTAGCTATCGATGGAGGCACGCCCGTCCGCTCGACCAAGCTCGACACAAACTTCCCCGGTCCCCTGTACTACGACGACGAAGAGCGCCGCGAACTCCTGGAAGTCCTCGACCGCCGCGCCCCCTTCCGCTGGTACGGCATCGGGCCGAAAGGCGGCGCCCCTGACAAGTGCAACCATTTCGAGAAGGAATTCGCCGCCCACCGGCACACGAAGTATTGCGTCGCCGTGACTTCCGGGACCGCTGCCCTGGTGACCGCCGTCGCGGCGCTGGGGGCGGGTCCGGGCGACGAAGTAATTCTCCCCGCATGGACGTGGTATTCCTGCTACGACGCCATCATCGCCACAGGGGCCACGCCGGTGTTTGCAGAAATCGACGACTCCATGAACATCGACCCGGCGGACATTGAGCGCCGCATCACTCCGCGCACAAAAATCATCATGGCTGTGCACATCATGGGCGAGCCGGCCGACATGGACTCGATCCTGGCCATCGCGCGCCAACACCGCCTGAAAGTCCTCGAGGACGGCGCCCAAAGCCTGGGAGCAACCTACAAGGGCCGCCCGCTGGGTTCGATGGGAGACTGCGGGATCTACAGCTTCCAGCTATGCAAGACCATCTCGGCCGGCGAGGGCGGCGCGGTGGTCACGAACGACCCCGAGGTCTTCGAGCGCGCGGCGCGCATTCACGACCTCGGACAACTACGCGACCCGCACGCCGCCACGCTGGCCCGGCCAGCCCGCCTGGACATGCTGGCGGGCTTCAATTTCCGCATGAGCGAGTACACCGGCGCGGTGATGCGGGCGCAATTGCGCAAGCTCGATCGCATCGTGGCCGACTTCCGCGATAAGGGAACGCGCGTGGCCGAGGGTATTCAAGACCTGCCGGGGATTCAGTTTCGCAAGCTGAGCGATTCCCAGGGGGGCTTGCGCTCTTCGGTCTATTTCCGAACCGGGGGCAAAGCCCAGCGCGATCGCTTCATCAGAGCCCTGCAAGCGGAAAACGTTCCCGCCACCGAGATGGAAGGGTCAGTGCTTCTGCCTCTGGAGCCCTTCATCGAGAAGAAGCAGACGGTGGAGGACGGTTGGCCATCGTTCGCCAGCGCCCAGCAAAAAGCTATTTCTTACGGCTCAGGCTGCTGCCCGCGTTCGATCAACATCTGGGAACGCTACGTCGGCGTTGGAATGGACCCCAGGTACTCGGACCAGGACGTCGCTGACATCATCGCGGCGGTCCGCAAGGTGTATCCTGTGGTCATGAAGAGCTAGCTGTCAGTTGGTCAGTCTGTCAGTTCGTCAGTCCAAAGATGCCCTCGCTCGGAAGACTGACCACTGAAAACTGATGACTGAAATACTGAAATACTGAGAAACTGACGAACTGACGAACTGACGAACTGATTCACTCCCTTGGAGGACCGGTTGGCTCAACCAGTCTATGACGCCATCGTAGTCGGTTCGGGCGCGGCGGGAGGCATCGCGGCCTACGTGCTGACGACGAAGGGCCTGAACGTGCTGTGCCTGGAAGCCGGGCGCATGATCGATCCCGCCAAGGACTTCTACACGCACAAATTCCCTTACGAGTGGCCCCACCGCGGCGAGGGGAAACCCGGGCAGTACGGCAAGCTGCCGCAAGGCATGGAGTGGAAGATCAAGGAGTGGACGGACCACCTCTACACGATTCCCGAGGAAGACCCTTACGCGGTCGCGCCGGGCTCAAAGTTCACGTGGACGCGGCTGCGCGCCGTGGGCGGCCGGACGCTGCTCTGGGGGCGCGGCTGCGACCGCTTCGGCCCGCTCGACTTCAAGTCCAAGAGCATGCAGGATGGCTGGGGTGAAGACTGGCCGATCAGCTACGAAGACGTGGACCCGTACTACGACAAGGTTGAGGCGCTGATCGGTGTCGCCGGCGGCTCGGAGGACGTCTACAACACGCCCACCGGGAAGCATCTGCTTCCGCCGTTCAACGCCCGCTGCGGCGAACTGCTCATCAAGAAAGGCGCGGAAAAGCTCGGCATCAAGGTCGTGCCCAAGCCGCTCGCGGTCCTGAGCCAGGCTTACGACGGGCGCCCCCCCTGCCACTTTTGTGGGGCGTGCAACCACGGTTGCGATACGCGCTCGCGTTACAGCGCGCTCGAAGTGGTGGTTCCGAAACTCCAGGGGCTTCCCAATTTCACCCTGCGCCCGAACGCCGCCGTCCACACCGTCTTGATGGATCCGGCCACGGGCAAGGCTCGCGGCGTGACTTATATCGATACCCAGAACAGGCTGGAGTACGAGGCCTACGGCAACGTGGTGGTGCTGGCGGCGTCGCTGGTCGAGTCGGTGCGAATTCTCTTCAATTCCAGGGACCGAGAGTATCCGCAAGGACTCGCGAACTCGAGCGGCACGCTCGGGCGATATCTCACGGAGCACGTGGCCTTCAACAACATCGAGGGCTTCTTGCCGCAGCTTGCCGGGCGTCCCACGACGAATGACGACGGCCCGGGCGAATCGTGCCTCTATATTCCGCGCTACCACTTCGGGCACAAGGCCAACAAAAAATACCTGCGGGGGTG
>QHZK01000048.1 GCA_003224635.1 Acidobacteriota bacterium
GGGCGGCTGCCGCATGGGAGATGATCCGCGCACCTCGGTGCTCGACAAGTGGAACCGGTGCCACGACGTCAAGAATATTGTCGTGGTGGACGCGGGGTGCTTCGTCACCCACCCGGAAAAGCAGATCACGCACACCATCATGGCGCTTTCTTATCGGGCGTGCGATCATTTGGCGGAAGAATTTCGGTTGGGAAATGCTTGATTCGAGCGGTGGGACGGAAGCCGCTGCAAGGCGGTTTGGAGTGCGGGAGCTTGCTCCCGCCTTGGGACGTCGTGGCGGTCCATCAAAGCGGCGCCAAGGCGCCGCACTCCAAAAGCGCTTCGTGCCAGCTTTCAGCACGGACTAAGCCAGGGTTGTGAGGTTC
>QHZK01000013.1 GCA_003224635.1 Acidobacteriota bacterium
ACCTGATCCCGTTCTTCGGACTGCTGATCGCGGCCGCCGTGCTGGGCGAGCGACTGACCAAGTTCATGCTCCTGGGCGGTGGGCTGGTGCTGGCCAGCACCCTTCTGATCACGGTCTACGAAGAAAGGCAGCGGGCGCGAACGAACTCCAGGACGCCGGCCTGAGCCGTCCCAGGCTCAACCAGCCGCGGCGAATCATCATCACCCAGGATCAGTCGACGCTGTAGCGGCGAACTGTGTGCGCCGCCCGTGTTTTGTCGCCGCAACCGGGATCACCTCGGATCAGTTACCGGGTGGAAGCCCGGAGCCAAAGCCGCCGTCCACCACGACAGCGGAACCGGTCATGAAGGAAGCATCGTCGCTGGCCAGGAACACTGCCACACGGCCAACTTCCTCCGGCCGGCCGATTCGCCACAAGGCGTGCAGCCTCCCGGCCGCGGCGCGCGCCGCCGCCGGATCAGGCTGCGCCTGGAAGTAGCCCTCCGCCAGGCCCGCGTCGATGTAGCCCGGGCAAATGCAGTTCACGCGGACGCCATCCTTGCCGTGGTCGATGGCCATGGCCTTCGTCAGCCCGATGATGGCGGCCTTGGTGGCGCAGTATCCGGCACACATCGGCTCAACGAAAAAGCCGTTCACCGAAGACATGTTGACAATGCTCCCCTTCGTTTTCTTGAGGTGAGGCATAAAGAACTTGGAGCAGAGAAAGACGCCCCCCAGGTTCACGGCGATTTCGCGGTTCCATTCCTCGACCGTGGTCTCCTCGATCGTCTTGTTCACCTGGACCGCCGCGTTGTTGAAGAGCGTGTGGACCTCAGAAAAAGCCTTCAAGGTCTGGGTCACCAGCCTTTGGACCGAAGCGGGGTCGGCGACGTCGGTTTCCAGGGCGAGGGCGCGTCCGCCGCCGGTTTCGATCTGCCTCACGGTTTCGGCGGACCCGGCGAGGTTGATATCCGCCACCACCACGCGCGCGCCTTCCCTGGCGAATTCCTTGGCGCTGGCGCGTCCAATCCCTGATCCCGCCCCCGTGATGACCGCGACACGATCCTTGAGCTTCATCCTTCCTCCTGAGATTTCACCTCACTCTGCTGACCAGGAAGCCTACTGCCTACTGCTTACTGCTTACTGCCTTCTGTCTTCGCAGCGGGTTCAGGCATGTACTTGTGAAAATCGCCGGGCGCGTGGGTGTGTTCAAACTGGATGGTGGTGTGGGTGATGCCGAACTCGCCCGCGAGCGCGTCGCGGATGCGCTGCGCGATTCTCTCGCTCTCGGAAGTGGGCATGTCGAGAATCTGGACGTGGCAGGAAAGCGCGTGCGACTCTGAGCCCAGGCTCCAGACGTGGACGTCGTGCACTTCGCGCACCCCGGGGACCGCCAGCATGGCGGTCGCCACGTTCTCCAGCTTCATCCCTTTGGGCAGGCTCTCGAGCAGGATGTTCATGGAGTCCGAGATGATCCCGACGGCGGTCCAGAGGATCATGCCGGCGATGAGGAACGCGACGAGCGGGTCAATCAGGGGCTGGCCGGTACGCTCGATGATCCAGGCGCCGGCGATGATGCCAACGTTCGAGAGCGCGTCGCCCAGGTTGTGGATGAAGACCGCGCGCAGGTTCAGGTCCTGCCTTTCCCGACTGAGCGCGACGGAAATTGCTCCATTGGTAAGCAGCGCGAGCAGACCTACCAGCATCATAGTGCGGGCCGCGACAACTTCCGGGTGGATGATGCGCTCGTAGCCCTCGAAGCAGATGAACACGGCCACGCCGACCAGGATCAGAGCGTTGACGAACGCCGCCAGCACGCCGGCGCGCTGGTACCCGAACGTCTTCCGATGGTCGGGCGGCCGGCGCTCGAAGTAGAGGGCAATCCAGGCCAGGATGAGCGTGGGGACGTCGGTGAGGTTATGCCACCCGTCGCTGATGAGCGCGAGGCTGTGTGCGACCGTGCCCGCCACAAACTCGGTCGCGACCAGCGCCAGCGTTATCCCGAGCGCCAGTTTCACCACCCAGTTCGTCGAGCGCCCGTGCTGCCCGTGGTGATGGCTATGCACTAGAGCCTCCGCAGGGAATTCTATTCCAACGCCACGCGCGCGCGCAACGCGCTCTACAGATTGTAGGTTGTTGATTGCGGATTGACGATTGCAAGAAAACTGCCAGTCATCGCCCTTAGAACGCACCCTTGCCGTGTTTGGGGCCTACTGATAGCTGACCGCGGAAGGCTGAAAGCTCGCTGTCGCATTCTGCTATCTGCAATCCACAATCCTCAACGCCACTCGCGCCAGCCCGCCGTTTAAGGTAAGATAGTTGCTGGCGGGAACGCCCCCAATGAGACAGGCGACGATGCGGTATTTAGTGCTGCCAGCCAAGCCTTCAAGGCGCCGCGGTCCGCGAGCGAGTTTTGCGGCATGTGGCCTTGCCTTCATGGCTTGGGCAGTGGCGTCCGTCGTGACATTCGCGGCCGCCCAGGGGCCGGCGAAGGACTCGCAGGCGAGGCCTTCCGCGACTCAGCAAGCCGTGTCCCCCTCCCCCTCCGAAACGAGGCCATCCGGTCCAAGGCCATCGAATCAGGGTAACATCAGAGTGACCGTCCGCGTGGTCAACGTCCCGGTCACGGTACTCGACCGGCGCGGCCTTCCGGTCATTGATCTTACCCAGGACGACTTCCGGGTCTACGAGGACGACAAGCCGCAAAGCGTCCGCTACTTTTACCGCGGCACCCAGCCGCCCCTGCGCATCGGCCTGATCCTGGACACGAGCAACAGCGCGCGCCGGAAACTCTCCTTCGAGCAAGACGCGGCGAGCGAATTTGTCTTCAACATGCTCCAGGGACGCAGCAGCCAGAACCAGATCTTTCTCCAGACGTTTGACGCGGCCAGTTCGGTGCTCCAGGATTTTACTAACGATCCCGAGTCGCTGAACGAGAAGATCCGGACCCTGAAGGCAGGAGGCGGGAAGGCGCTCTATGATGCGATCTATTATGCCTGCAGGGAAAAGATGCTGAAGACCGGTCCGCCGGAACAGAGCCGCCGCGTGCTTGTCGTCCTGAGCGACGGCATCGACGTCCAGAGCAAGCATTCGTTTGATGAAGTGGCCTCGATGGCGCACACGGCGGAGACCGCTATTTACGCCATCGGAAACTCGGCCTACGGGTATGCCAACCCCGGCGACAAGGTCCTCAAGCAGATGGCCGAAGAAACGGGCGGGGCCGCGTTCTTCCCTCAAGAAACGGCGCCCGGGGCCGACCTGGGGACGGGCTACCTTTCCCACGGCCAGATCGGCGAGACCTCCCAAAACAAGGGCCTGGGCGCCGAGACCGGCATCTACTCGGCGCAAAGGCTCGAGAAGCTCGCCGATTCGCTCGAAGCGATCGGTCGCGAGCTGAGCGAGCAGTACAACATCGGCTACACGCCCTCGAACGCCGCTCTCGACGGCACCTATCGGAACATCAAGGTCGTGGCCCTGCGCAAGGGGGTCCTGCTGCGGAGCAAGCCAGGCTATTTCGCCAGCCCAATCGTGGAGGGCAATTCCGCCCCGGCCAAGGGGTCGGGTGCCCCTTGAGCTGACCCGCGCCCGGCCTCTCTCGGCGCGCCGTCCCGCACCGAATCATCCAACAGCCGCGTCTCCGGTCGTCGCAAACCGTCTCCTGCTTCAACGGCAAGCTCCGTCAATGTCATGAATAGGGTAATATGAAGGACATGAAGGCCCGCAAGTTCAGACGGTCGGCGCTCCGCAAGGAAAAGCGGCGGGAATATGCGGCGGAGATGGCGAGGCTTAGTCCTGCCGAACGCCTGCGTGTGGGACTCGAATTCTCGGACTTCTGTCTGATGTTGGCCGCCGCCGGTCAAAAAGCGCGTGCTCAAGGACCTCCTTCAGAAAGTCGCCTCGGCGCTTGACAAGCTCGCCGTGCCTTACGCCCTGATCGGTGGCTTGGCTGTGATCACGCGCGGCGTGGTGCGTGCGACCAAGGATGTGGACTTCCTCGTCGATTGGCCTGTGCGCCAGGCGAGGGCGCTCGCTCAATCCTTGACTGCGAACGGCCTGCCTGCGACTTTCCACAGAGGCGACGCCGACGACCCGCTGCCAGGGGTCATTCGCATTATCATCGCGTATCCCGCCGGCCCGATCCGATGCGACATTCTCTTCCCCTCGAGAGCGTGGCAAGCGGAAACGGTACGCAACGCCGCCCGCGTAGAGGTCGAAGGACTTGCTGTTCCCGTCGTCCAGGCGGCCGACCTTTTCCTTCTCAAGCTGCACGCCGGCGGAACGATGGACCTGTTTGACGCGGCCCGCCTGCTTGAGCTGCAGACTGAGGACGAGCGCCGGGTGTGGGAGAAGCGCGCCACCGAAATCCATAGGTCCAGGGCCTACGCTCGATGCCTGAAGTTTTTGCGAGAAGGCTTGTAGAAGATAGGGGAGCACCTTAGAGCATATTGAGAATTGCAAAATCACTGACGATCACCACAGAAGCTACAAAGACGTTGTCACCATATTCTGCAATCATCGGTGGGCGCATTCGCGTGTTAGCTACGTTAGCTACCCGGCGGCTTGACACTTCCCGACGCGAAGTGGTAGGTTGCTCGTGCGTCACTGTTCTTTGAAAACTTGGTTCCTGCGGTGACCCCGAACTTGAGTCGGGGACAAAAGGAAAGGCCGTGCAAATCGGCCGCGGTCCCGCCACTGTAATCGGCGAGCCGAGTCCTCTCTTGGCCTACGAGGCCAGCCACTGAGCCGTGAAGCGGCTTGGGAAGGCTGAGGACGCGGCGATGACCCGAAAGCCAGGAAGCCTGCCCTGGGAACCAGCATTCGGCCCAACTCTTCGACGGAGAGAGTCCTGGGGAAGCGCGCAAGCCTTCCGCATCCGGTTCGAGGGATGGGAAGGCTTTTTTATTTTCCCGCCCGATTCCTCCCGGACCCCTTCCGCCGCCAGCGCCCGCCGCGAGAGCGGGAAGGAGTCCAGCGTGCTCAGTCAAATCGAAAGTCGAAAGTCGAAAGTCCACAGTCAAGTCAAAAGTCCAAAATCGAAAGTCGAAAGTCAAGCACGGGCGAGTTTCGAAATCGTCCTGCCCGGACTGCTCTCGATCTTGCTGTGTGCAGCCGCCGCGAGCGCAGCGACGATTCGGGGAACGGTCCTTGACCCCGCCGGTCGCGCTGTACCCGGAGCGCGAGTGAGCTTGCTCGCGCCGCTCACCGTCGTCGAGGAGCGCCAGACCGATGCGCAGGGGCGGTATGAGTTCGCCGGCTTGCGCGGCGGGGCGTACAAGCTCGTCGCCAACATGCCGGGGTTTTCGACTGCCTCATCAGAGCTAGAGGTCAGCGACACGGCAACGGCAACGGCGAACTTGCGCCTCGAAATCAGCGCCGTCGACGAGCGCGTGGTGGTGTCGGCTTCGCTCGTGGGCGCGCTCGCGCCTGAGATCGGGTCCTCGGTCAGCGTCGTCGATCAAGCCGAAATCAAGGACCGGGGCGCCGAGAGCGTCCTCGACGTGCTGCGCGGAGTCCCCGGCGTTGAAGTGAACCAGACGGGCCGGCGCGGCGGCGCGACGGGTGTTTTCATCCGCGGGGGCAACTCCGACTATAACCTGGTCATGATCGACGGCATCCAGGCGAACCAGTTCGGCGGCGACTTCGACTTTGCTCCGCTCACCGTCGACGGAGTGGACCGCGTGGAAGTCACCCGCGGGCCTCAAAGCGCGCTTTACGGCTCGAACGCCGTGGCGGGCGTCGTCAACATCGTCAGCCGGCGCGGCGAAGGTCCCCCGCACTTCTCGGCGCTGGGGGAAGGAGGCAGCTTCACCACGCGCCGCTTTGCCACCGGCGGCAGCGGCCTCAATCGCGGCCTCATTTGGGCCTACAACCTCTCCCGGCTCGACTCGGGGGGCGTGGTCGCGAATGACAACTACCGCAACCAGACTGCCTCTCTGAGCCTCGGCTATTCGCGCCGCCCGCGCCGCGAGGCGACGTTCCATTTCTTCGGAAACGCTAATGACGCCGGCGCGCCTGGACCTTTCGGCTCCGACCCTGACCATCTATATGACACGCCGATTTTCCCGGGCGGCCCAACACCGAGGCAGGTCGGCCTGCTTACTCGCGACAAGCAAAACCTGTTTGGATATCAGGGAAGCTACACCGAGCAGTTCTCCTCGCGTTTTCGGCAAGTGGTGACGGGAAGCGTAGCCACCAACGATTATCTTTTCATTTCGCCTTTCGGTGACTCATTCTCCCACAACCTGCGCGCGGCCCTGAACACCCGCAGCGAAATCACCGTATCGAGCAAAGATTTTCTGGTGGGCGGATTCGAGTACAACCGCGAGCAGATCAAGAATACGTTTATCGCCGATGCGAGCAGCGCGCCGTTCCTGCTGCCGCGCACCAGCCTGGCGTATTTTGCGGAAAACCGCTGGAGCCCCGGCAGTCGATGGTTCCTGACGACCGGGGTGCGCGTGGACGACATTCGCACGAAGCAACTGCCGCCGGATGGCTTCGGAGCCCGGCCGCTGCTCGCCGCAAGCTCCGTCGTCAAGGTGAACCCGCGGATTTCGGTCGCCTATCTTCCGCACCAACCGGGTTCGGGGGCCGAGCTTGGCGCCACGCGGCTGCACGGCAGCTTCGGCACGGGCATCCGCGCGCCGAGCGGCTTCGAGCTGGCCTTCACCAACAATCCTCGTCTGAAGCCGGAGCGGAGCGTCAGTTTCGACTCCGGCGTCGAGCAGAGGCTCTTTCACGACCGCGCCGTCCTGGACGCGACCTACTTCTACAATCGCTTCGAAGACCAGATTGTGGTCCTGGGCGGCTCGCTGACCAATCTCAGCACGTTCATTTCGGCCAACCTGGGGAACGCGCGAGCCCAGGGAATGGAGATCTCACTCCGGGTCCAGCCCACGCGCTCGCTCCAGGTTGAAGGCGAATACACGCTGCTCAGCACGTCGATCCTGGCGCTGGACGGCGCGAGCCTGGCGTTGTCTCCGTTTCACGTCGGCCAGCCGCTGGTGCGCCGTCCCAAGAATTCCGGGTTCTACAACCTGACGTGGCGGCACAGGAGCCTGACGCTCAACACCAGCGCCTACATTCGCGGCGCGGTCCTGGACGTGGAGCCAAACGACGGGCTCTTCGCCTGCACTTTTGGGCTTCCGTGCCTGTTCAACAACAAGGGATATATCAACGCCGGAGCGGGCTTTTCGTACGCGCTGCCGCGCGGATTTGGAATCTACGGCCGGCTCAACAATTTCCTCAACCAGAAGTATGAGGAGTCCCTCGGCTTCCCTGCGTCGCACCTGAATTTTCTTGCCGGCGTTCGATTCAGCTTTCCGGCGGAATGAAGTTGACGTTTGATTGCCAGATCGAGGACTGATCGATAGAGAGGAAAAGGTCAGATCGGGAGGTGACTATGGCATATCTCATCGTACTGCTCGCGGTCCTGGCGCGCTTCGCGCCGCACGCGCCCAATTTCTCGCCGGTTTTCGGCGCGCTTTTGTTCGGCGGCGCCCGCCTGAAGGGCCGCGACGCCATCTGGTTCCCGATGGCGTTGCTGGCGCTGAGCGATATCGTGCTGACGACGCAAGTCTACCACCTGCGCCTGGACTGGACGGAACCGGCCCTGTTGGCGGCTTTTGCCAGCGTCGCGCTGATCGGCCGCTGGCTTAGGGAGCGCGTGTCCGTGCGGACGGTGCTGGCAGCGTCGCTGGTGGGGGCGGTCGCATTTTTCCTGATCAGCAACTTCGGGGTCTGGCTCGGCGGGGGGATGTATTCTCCCACGTGGAAGGGGCTGCTCGATTGTTACGCCGCCGGCTTGCCTTTCTTTCGCAACTCGCTTCTGAGCAGCGTTCTATTCACCGGGCTGCTCTTTGGCTTGTACGAGTTCTACCTGAGGAAACTGGCGCTCGGGAGGTCCGGGGCGTCCGAGGCGCCCAACAGTTGAGCGCCGCAAGGAACGGTCCCGTTGACGGTCGGAGGCCGGAAGGAGGTCGGCGAAGACGAACCCGTCACGCTCCACGACTTCGCCCGTCTCGACCAGGATCGGCGCGCGGAACATGGGTCCGCGACAGGCGTAAGTGTGGAACTCGCCGTTCTCCCCGCAAGGATCAACACCGTTAGGGAGGTCGCTGAGGAACTGGGCGTCGAACAAGCGCCCGGCGAAGCTGCGATCGAGCTTGCTCGGATCGACGCAGGTGACATAGGCGCCGAGGCCCGACTCAACCATTTCCTGGGCGAGCGCCCGAGTATCGAGGCCCCAAAGAGGAAACAACGGTGTGATTCCCGTCGAGGCGAGCTTCTCTTCCCGATACTTGCGGATATCCTCGAGAAACAGGTCGCCGAACACCATGTGCGTAACCCCCTCGGCGCGCGCCCGGCTGATCGCCGCATCCATGGCCTGTTCGTACGTCGCATTCGGGCAGGGCGACGGGATGGGGACCGTCACGACCGGCAGGCCCAGGGCCGCCGCTTGCGCGTCGAGCAGGCTCTGGCGCACTGCGTGCATCGCCACACGCGCTGCGGACGCGTTGACGGTGGTGAGCAGCGCGACGATCTCGACCTGCTGTTGCTGTTGCTTCCGTATCACATGCAGGGCCCAGGCGCTGTCCTTGCCGGTGCTCCACGACATCCACGCTTTGGGCAATACCGCATTCATTTTAAATTAACGGCCATCCGAATCTCGGTTTCTGTACCCCCGAATCCTGACCCCTGACCCCCGACACCCTGTTCTCACGGGTTGAACACGAAGGCCTTGACGGACTCGACCAGGCGGTCGAGGAGGGCCTGCGCGGGCGCCTCGCAATAGACGCGCACTACCGGCTCCGTACCCGAGGGCCGCATCAGCACCCACGACCCGTCGGCGAGGATCATTTTCAGCCCGTCGGTTCGATCGATGCTCGTGACCTTTTGCGAATCAAACTGGTCCCAGTCGCGCTCGAGCTTGCCAAGCAGTCGCTGTTGGGCGGCGGGCTCGAGAGCCAGGTTGAGGCGCACCGTGTAAACAGGCCCGACCTTCTTGAACAGCGCTTCGATTTGCTGCTTGACGGAGAGGCTGCGCCGCGCCACCGCCTCGGCGACCAGCAGGCAAGCCAGGATTCCATCCTTCTCCGGCACGTGGCCGCGGATCGTCAGGCCGGCGCTCTCCTCACCGCCCAGAACGATCTTATCCTGCTTGATGAGTTCCCCGATATACTTGAACCCCACCGGAGTCTGGTAGACAGGAACCTGGTGATACTTCGCCACGGAGTCGATCAGGTGGGTGGTGGCGACGCTGCGCCCGATGCCGCCGGGAATCTTGCGGACCTCGATCAAGTAGTCGGCGAGCAAGGCCAGAATGTAATTGGGATGAATCCACGCGCCATCAGCATCCACAATGCCGAAGCGGTCCGCGTCGCCGTCGGTTGAAAGTCCTACGGCGCAGCGCTCGTCCTTCACCAGAGTTGAAAGCTGGGCGAGGTTGCGCTCGCTCGGGTCCGGACCCACACCCGAGAAAAGCACGTCGCGAAAGTCGTGGATGGTGCGAACGCTGGCCCCGGCCTCCTTCAGGAGGTCATCGAGGTAGCCGCGGGCGGTACCATAGAGCGGATCGTACGCGATCTTCAGCCTCGCTATGCCGATGGCCCCGAGGTCCACTTTGCCGCGAATGGCATTGAGGTACGAGGGTCGCGGGTCGGCGGGCTGGCGCAGCGACTGAGCGGCCTTGGGACCTTCGAGCGAGCGTTTGCCGGAGAGCACCTCGCCGGCCAGGCGCTCGATTTCTCGCGTGGCCTCGGGCAGAGCGGGGGCGCCGTCGGCGCCGGAGAATTTCAAGCCGTTATATTCGGCCGGATTGTGACTGGCAGTGATGTTGACACCGCCATCCAGACGATTCGAGATGATCTCGTGGGCTAGCGCCGGGGTCGGGTCGGGCCGGGTCGCGACCCGGGTTTCCACTCCGTGCGAATTGAGCGTTTGGGCCGCTGTGTCCGCAAAGTTTTCCGAAAGAAAGCGAGTGTCGTACCCTACCACGACCCGAGGCCGCTCTGACTTGCTCAGAAGATAGTGGGCAATGCCGGCCGCGGCGAGGCGGACATTGGCAAAGGTGAAGTTATCGGCAATGACGCCGCGCCAGCCCGAGGTGCGGAATTGAATCGGGTTGTCCGGCATGGCGGCACTATTGTATCTTGTGGGTCAAAGGGCTTGCAACTGGGGTTCGAATGTCCTTTGGAACCTGCGTGAGGAGCAAATCTTGCTTGAACTTTGGTCGCCTTAAGGTATTCTGCCTGCAAGGTTGCGGAAAGACGGCGCTGGTAGGGAGCTTTCCGGAGTGTGGGAGACATGGGTATGCAAATCCCTCGGAGGTATCTAAATGCATCGATCATCTTTCCTTGCGCAGGCGCTTCTCGTTTCCTCCGTGGGTGCCTTCACCCAACAACCTCAACTGACTCGCAGACACTGCGAGCTTTGCTCACAGAGGTCCGCGGACTGAGGCAGGATTTGCAGAGCACTACCCTAGCGGCACAAAGAGCACAGATCCTCGTCTACCGCGTTCAAGTCCGGGAAGCAGCCACCGCGCGCGCGGTGCAAC
>QHZK01000014.1:0-397 GCA_003224635.1 Acidobacteriota bacterium
GACCATCAACAGCATTACGATCACGGGCACCAATGCCAACAACTTTGCCCTGACCGGCGCGAGCACCTGTCCGCTGGGCGGGGGAACGGTCGCTGCCCCGGGAAACTGTACGATCGTGGTAACGTTCAAGCCGACCAGTAAGGGCGCGAAAACTGCGGCGGTTAGTGTTGCCGACAATGCAAGTGGCAGTCCACAGCAAGCCAGTCTAAGTGGTACCGGACACTAATTTCGGCGCGACTCTCGAGGCGGGAGCAAACTGCTCGATTCGGCGCGACGTTTACGCCACTGACCAAGAAGAACAAGCCGCAGCAGGCTTATTCAACTTCAGCCGTGTCTTAACGATATTGTAAAGCTTGCTTAATTCTTTCCTAACATGAGCGGACCACGATGACCGTGA
>QHZK01000014.1:450-932 GCA_003224635.1 Acidobacteriota bacterium
TGGTAATCATCGAAGACGAAACCGACATCGTCAAGCTGCTGGAGTACAACTTCCGCCGGGAGGGTTTTGAGGTGGAAAGTTTCGGGCGCGGCAGGGAGGGGCTCGAATCGCTCCAGCGCAAGCCGCCGGATGCGGTCCTGCTCGACATCTTACTGCCGGACCACGACGGTTTTGAGATTTGCAGGCGCCTGCGCGCCGACGATCGTCTGAAGACGATTCCGGTCATTTTTCTGACGGCCAAAGGGGAAGAAGTCGACCGGATCCTGGGTCTTGAAATCGGCGCCGATGATTACGTGGTGAAGCCCTTCAGCCCCCGTGAGCTGGTAGCGCGGGTGAAGGCCGTCCTGCGCCGCCAGGAGCGCGGTTTTGAAAGGCGGGAGGTGGTTGAAGCCGGAGACCTGCGCGTGGACTCCCGCACCCGGGAGGTGTGGGTGCGCGAGCGCCTCATCGGGCTGAGCACCCTGGAATTCAAGCTGCTGCAT
>QHZK01000014.1:1001-10045 GCA_003224635.1 Acidobacteriota bacterium
CGCCGCTTGAGGGAAAAAATCGAAGCGTTCCCTGAGAAGCCCCAGTATCTTCAAACTGTCCGAGGTTCCGGCTATCGGTTCGCATTGGAAACGGGGAAGCCGGAGTAGGGGAAGCCGGCCGCCCAGCACCATCCCTCGCTGAGAATGACCGAAAGACCTCCGCCTCCCCCGCCAGTTCGTCCGCAGAATTGACCGAACTTTTATGAGGAATTAATCCGACATTAACGCGTCTCGGGTACCCTGCGGGCGGCGAGAATTTTCAGTGCTCATGAGACTACCCTATCGGCCCCGCAACAGGCTTCGAAGCCGGAGTCATAAGGTAGAAATCCACGGAACGCTCTGGCAGACGCGAGGGCCAAAGGTTGGGCCAAAGGTTGGAGACGGAGGACGATGCCATGAAGGAGACAATCTGGACGTTGCTGGCGTACGGTCGAAAGGACTACGCATTCCATCTCAGGCAGGTTCTCCAGCCGCTGGCGAAGATTTCCGAGGCGCGGACTTGCCAGGAAGCGGAGGACTATCTCAGCCAGCCAAATCCGCCGCACTTGGCCTTCGCTAACGCTCTGATGCCCGACGGCACATGGCTCGACGTGCTCGAGTGCGCTAAGAAGGCGGCCCAGCCGGTCAACGTTATTGTGGTGGCGCCCGTGGGGGATTTCGCATTGTACGTCGATGCCCTGGGGCGGGGCGCCTTTGACGTCATAACCGCCCGCTCTCTGGTTCCTGGCCTGGCCCATGTTTGGCGGCCCGCGAAGCAGAACGTTCTCACGCGCCGTCGAGCGCAACAGCGCCTGGCGCTCGAGGCGGCTTGCCGGTCCGGCGAGCTGGTGGCGGAGCCGATCCTCAGGGTCTGCCCAAATCCGGCGCCTGTCGCGTCTGGCATCGGCCCAGGCACTGGACTAGTTTCATCATTCCCGCCACCGGCTGCGTTTCGCGCGTAAGTCCTTCAAAAGAAAAGCGAACTAGGGTGTAACAAACATTTAACATGTTTGTCATCCCGCTTTCATGCGCTCCCTCCACCATAGAGTCTCGAATCTCAAAACGGGCATTTGCCAGCGACTGATCGGAATGAAATGAAAGGGGAAGGCGGCGAGGGCCGCCACTGGCAGAACGAGGCCCGAATCCCTTTGGCGGAGAAAACCAGTTGAAAAAACCAATCACTTCACTTCTGAAGCTTGCGGTGGTCTGCGCGATTTTCTTGTTGGCGTTTACGTCCTCCCTTACGCCCTCTGCGCCGGCGCCGCCAGCCGACCGACTTCAGATCAACGGCGCGGGCGCCACCTTCCCCTATCCGATCTACTCGAAGTGGTTCGACGAATACCATAAGCTCCACCCGGATATTGAGATCAACTATCAGTCTATTGGCTCCGGCGGTGGCATCCGGCAGCTTCTGGCGGGTACCGTCGATTTCGGCGCGTCGGACGGGCCCATGACGGACGAACAACTGGGCCAAGCCAAAGAGAAGATTTATCATTTCCCGACCGTTCTCGGTGCAGACATTCCAACCTACAACATACCCGGTGTGGACCAGGAGTTGAAATTCACCTCTGAAGCTTTGGCGGGGATCTTTCTCGGCAAGATCACAAAGTGGAACGATCCGGAACTGACGAAGGCGAACCCAGGCGTGAGCTTGCCAGGCAACGACATCGTCGTGGTGCACCGGTCGGACGGCAGCGGGACCACTTACATCTGGACGGACTACCTTTCCAAGGTGAGCGACGAGTGGAAGACCCGCGTGGGCCGGAACACCTCGGTGAACTGGCCGGTGGGACTCGGGGGCAAAGGCAACGAGGGCGTTTCGGGCCTGGTGAAGCAGACGCCGTATTCGGTTGGCTACGTCGAGCTCATCTACGCCATCCAGAACCACATGCCCTATGGAAGGGTCCGGAACTCCTCCGGCAATTTCGTCAAGGCGGACCTCACGAGCGTCACAGCGGCGGCGGCGGGCGCTTCCAAAGAAATGCCGGATGACTTCCGGGTCTCGATTACGAATGCTCCGGGCAAAGCAGCCTACCCGATTTCCAGTTTCACCTGGCTGCTCATCCCGGGCAAAATCGACGACGCTCGAAAGAGGCAGGCCATTACAGAGTTCCTGCACTGGATGATAACGGACGGGCAGAAGTTGTGCGAGGCTCTGGCGTACGCCCCACTTCCCAAGGCCGTCGTGGCGAAAGAGACGAAAGCCATCTCGCGGATCGGAGGCTAAGGTGGCTAGCCCCGCGGTTTTAGTCGAGAAAGGCGGTCCGGGCCGCGAGACCCTGCCACGCGCGCCCGGACGCCCCCGGTCGTGGGTTCGCCGCCTTCAAAGCGGGGACGAGATCGCGCACCTCATCACCCTCGTTTTTGCTTCGAGCATCTTCCTGGTTACGGTCCTGCTGGTCTTCGAGCTGTACGCAAACTCGACCCTCCCCCTGCACAAGTTCGGCTGGCGGTTCTTCGTCACGAGCACTTGGGACCCCGTCTTCGAGAACTTCGGAGCGTTACCTTTCATCTACGGCACCGTCCTGACTTCGGCCCTGGCCCTGCTGATGGCTGTGCCGCTGGGCGTCGGGGCCGCGATTTTTCTGGCGGAGCTCGCCCCGCCGCGTATTTCAGACGCTTTGACGTTTGTCATCGAGCTGCTGGCAGCCGTACCCAGCGTGATTTTCGGGCTGCTGGGCATTTTTGTTCTGGTGCCAGTGCTTAGAAACGTCGTGGAGCCGTTCTTGAAGTCGACTCTCGGTTTCCTGCCGCTGTTCCAGGGACCGATGTACGGCATTGGATTTCTCGCCGCCGGCTTGGTGCTGGCCATCATGATTGTCCCGTTCATTCTCTCGGTCTCCCGCGAGGTGCTGCTGGCGGTGCCCGTCGAGCAGCGGGAGGCAGCACTGGCGCTGGGAGCAACGCGTTGGGAAGCGACCTGGAAGGTGGTGGTCCCGTACGCGAGGGCGGGCATCCTGGGGTCGATCTTCCTGGCGCTGGCGAGGGCGCTCGGAGAGACCATGGCCGTCACCATGGTGATCGGCAGCGACCCGAAGGTCAGCGCCTCGCTGTTTGCGCCCGGCTATTCGATCGCCGCAGTCATCGCCGACCAGTTCACCGAGGCCACGGGCGACCTCTACGTTCAAGCCTTGATCGAGCTGGGGCTGGTGCTTTTCATCCTGACCTTTATGATCAATGGACTTGCCCGGCTGCTGATCCTGGCTACGACGGCCCGCGGGTCGGAGCACGCATGAGTTATCGTAGGGTGTGGCGAAAGTGCGTCAACGGTTTGATGTTGGGGTTGACGGGCCTCTGCGCGCTGGTGACGGTCTCGGTCCTTTTCTTTATTCTCGGATATCTCGTCTGGCACGGCGGCCGCGCCTTGGACTGGGACTTTATCACGCGGCTGCCCAAGCCCGTGGGCGAAAGCGGTGGCGGCATGGCCAACGCCATTGTGGGGAGCGCGAAGTTGCTTTTGCTGGCGGCGCTGGTGGGCCTGCCGGCGGGATTTATGGGTGGGTTATATCTCGCAGAATTCGGCGGTCGAACGTTTCCCTTTTTGGTCCGGTATACGGCGGACCTGCTGAACGGCGTGCCCTCGATTGTGATGGGGATTTTTGCCTATACCGTGGTGGTCCTGCCCATGCATCACTTCTCGGCGCTGGCGGGCGGCCTGGCTTTGGGCGTCATGCTGATCCCCATCGTCTTGCGCAGCACGGAGGATTTTTTGCGCGCAGTGCCTGGATCGCTGCGCGAGGGAGCGCTGGCCCTGGGAGCGAACAAGTGGCGCGCCATCGCCACGGTCGTGGTGCCGGCGGCGGTCCGAGGGATTGCCACGGGCATGCTGCTCGGTCTGGCGCGGGTGGCGGGCGAGGCCGCGCCGCTGGTCTTCACCAGCTTCAGCAACCGGTTCTGGGGTTCGGGCTTCAACGCGCCGACCGCCTCGCTTCCCGTCATGATCTATACCTACGCGCTCTCGCCCTACGACGATTGGCACCGGCAGGCCTGGGCGGCCGGCCTGGTGTTGCTGGCACTGGTGCTGGTGGCTAACGTAGGGGCCCGGCTCATCCTGGCTCGAAAACAATCTCCGGCGCGAGGATAGCCGATGAACGGATTCGCCAACCCTGTCGTGATGACTTCCATTCCCGAGACCGATAAACCCGCTGGAATCGACCCCAGGCCCGCGACTGCGGAGCCCAAGGTCACCGTCGGCCACCTGAACTTCTATTACGGGGCCCGCCAGGTGCTCGACGACATCAGCTTGACGGTCGCCGAGAACAAGATCACCGCGCTCATTGGCCCTTCGGGTTGCGGGAAGTCGACCTTCCTGCGCACCCTGAACCGCATGTACGAGACGGTGCGGCACGCCCGGGTCGAGGGCCAGGTGTTGCTCGACCGCGAAGATGTTCTGAGCATGGACGTCTCCGCGTTGAGGCGCCGGGTGGGCATGGTGTTCCAGAAATCCAACCCGTTTCCGAAAACCATCTTTGAAAATGTCGCGTACGGCTTGAGAGTGAACGGGCGGGGCCGGGGGGCGGACCTCGCCGAGCTAGTTGAGGCCAGCCTTCGGCGCGCGGCGCTGTGGGACGAGGTGAAAGACCAGCTTCACAAGTCCGCTTACGCGCTCTCCGGCGGCCAGCAACAGCGGTTGTGCATCGCGCGGGCGCTGGCCGTCGAGCCTGAAGTTCTGCTGCTCGATGAGCCCTGTTCGGCGCTCGATCCTATCGCCACGGCCAAGATCGAGGAGCTGCTGTTCGGCCTCAGGCCAAACTGTACTATTGTCATCGTGACCCACAACATGCAGCAGGCGGCGCGGGTCGCCGATGACACAGGGTTCTTCCTGCTCGGCAGGCTGATCGAGTTTGATGAAACGAAGCTCATCTTCAAGAAGCCGGCCAAAAAGGAAACAGAAGACTACATCACCGGCCGCTTCGGCTAGCGACTCACATCAGAAATCAGACCTGTTGGCTTCTGATTTCTGATTTCTGGTTTGAATTCTTATGCGTCACTTTGAAGAACAACTCGATCAGCTCAGGAGGCGGCTGCTCGAAATGAGCGCCCTGGTGGAGTTCGCGATTTATACCAGCGCCCTGGCGCTCGCCGAAAGGGACGAAGCGCAGGCGCGGCACGTCCTCGACAACGAGTCGCGAATCAACAACATGCAGATTGAGATCGACGAGCTCTCGACGCGCCTCCTAGCGCTCGAGCAGCCCGTGGCGCGGGATTTGCGTTTCATTACCGCAGCCATCAAGATCAACAGCGACCTCGAACGCATGGGCGACCTCGCCGTGAACATCGCGGAGCGTTCGATTTCGCTCGCTCGCGCCTTGGTGGTGAGACCTCTGATTGACGTCCCGCACATGGCAGACTTGGCGGAGTCCATGGTCCGCAAAGCCTTGGACGCTTTTGTGAAAGGCGATGCGGATCTCGCGCGCAGCGTTCTCGTGTCCGATGACGCCGTCGATGAACTGCGAGACGGCATGTACCACGAGCTTGTGAGCTACATGCAGAGGGACCCCGCAGCGGTGCGGCAGTCCGTGGACCTGATGTTTGTGGCCCATGACCTCGAGCGCATCGCCGACCACGCCACGAACATCGCCGAAGTCGCCCTTTACCTGGTCGAGGGGATCGACGTCCGCCACCACGCCGAAGCGCGCAAGTAGTAGTTGTCGCTGCTTTTATCCCGCCGGAAAGGCATGACGATTCCCGAACCGAGATTGGTCGGAATGTACCGGTCGGAATTCAAGGACCTGGGCGGCTGCTGATGCTGAGGAGGCCACAGGCCCGAGAACAGGCCGCCTCCCACGCAGCTACGGTGATCGAAGATGGAAGAAAATCGAGCGGCGCCTGTTGATCCCGCGGCGGACCCCGAGGCGCCTGAGGCACAGTATCAGCTTTACATCATGAGGCACGGCGAGCCGGTGAAGCGCGGAGAGGCAGGCAATCCCGACGATTCCAAGCGTCCCTTGACTCCGCAAGGCCGGAAGAGGACGCAGCAAATCGCTAAGGGACTGAGGCGGATGGAATTTCGAGTGGACTGGATTGTTTCGAGTCCTCTGGCTCGGGCCGTGGAAACCGCGCAAGTTCTCGCGGAGTCTTTGGCCTGCCGAGTTCCAGTCGAATTCTCAGACACCTTGGGCCCCGAGGGATCGGCAGAGGCCGTGATCGCTTTGCTGGCCAGGTATCCAGACCGGAAGCGCACCCTGTTGGTTGGACATGAACCGGGCCTCAGCGAGCTGGCCCGTCGACTCATCGGCGCAGGCCGCCAAGCCAACCTGGCCTTCAAGAAGGGCGGATGTTGCCTCATTGCCTTTTCGGAATTCCCTCCCAGGACTCCAGGCCGGCTCGTGTGGTGGCTCACACCTCGCGCGCTTCGCAAGATGGCCTAGCGCTGGTTCAGTCCATGGGTGGGCTCCGGCTTATGAGCCGTCAAGCTGCGAAATCGCGAAAGTGACTTTGGTCTCGTTCCGTTCCGAATTGACCGGCATCCGTGAGACAATTCAGCATGAGTTTGCGCGGCTGGTTCCGAGTGCTTGTTCTCTACGACGTAGCGGAGGCGATCCGGCTGGAGCAGCTACGCTCGATCCTGGGCGCGCAGCCGGCCGGGCGCGCGCCCAGCTTCACACGACCGACCCCCGAGTACGTACGCTTCGAGTCGCCCCCGGTGGTCGAGCCCCTCGACGGACTCGCGCCGGATTTGGGTGAGCCGCTCAAGGGCCGGATCAAGTACTACGAATATGGGGTCGTCAGTGTCGAGATGGAGCTGGAGTTCGCCTGCGACTGGCAGGCGCTGGTGGAGCAATCGAGCCGGTTGATCGCCGATCCCCGCATCGAAAAGCGCGCCCTGGATTTGGTCCAGCGCAGTCTGAAGCGGGCCGGGCCCGCGCTCGTCAAGCCGTACGATAATTGGCTGGCGGAGGACTATTACATTATCCAGTTGGGCGAGATGTCGGGTGCGGAGGGCAGGCCGGCTACCGCCTCCGAGTTGCTCCCTCGCCACGGAGGTGAGATCGCGCAGATCGTGCGCGGCGAATCGGCGCCGCTCTCGGACGGCGAGCGGCAGGAGATCCTGCAATCCAGCATCTCCTATTATCCCACCGACCTGCTGGTCGTCGGTTGGACGGCCGCCCTGGTCTACGACACGCCGGACGGCGCGGCCGCCACCATCCAGCTCCTGGAGTATGCCAATACTCAGTTACTCGAATTTCGCTACTACGATGACTTGCTGACGAAGGTCCTGAAGGACGTCTACAAGTCGCTCGAGCGCGGAAGCGGCTTGCTCTCTCGCTGGAGGCTGGCGCGGGAGGCGGAGCGGCTGAATACTATCCGCTTGGATGTGATCGAGCTCGCCGAGCGCATCGACAACGCCATCAAGTTCCTGAGTGACATGTTCTATGCCCGCCTCTACCGCCTGACGGCCGTCAAAGTGGGCGTGCCCGATTACCGAAACCTGGTTGACCAGAAGCTGCGCACCGCCGGCGAGCTCTACCAATTCATGGTGCAGGAATTCCATCAAGGCAGAGCGTTCGTCCTGGAGCTGGTGGTCATCGTAATTCTGATCATCGACCTCCTCTTCTTCTTTCGCTGGAAGCCGACATGAATCTCACCGTCTCATAATAAGCGCCACCAAATAGAGTGACCAGTCAAACCCCTCACCCGGCGCTGCGCGCCACCCTCTCCCGCAAGGGGAGAGGGCATGATTGAGGCCTTCTCTTCCCTCTCCCCTCGCGGGAGAGGGGAAGGGGGTGAGGGGCGGCTGTCACTCAATTGCTGGAGAACCCTCTAGACATGCCTGGAGCGCCGCCGGTGCAGATAACACCGATTCGCGCGTGCGTCGCCGCACAAACCTCGCATCGCGAGTGCAATCGCTATGGCTGCTACGCCTGCGATTGCCGTCCGGCGGGCTTCAGCTTATAATCTGGCCGGGTTCGGTTTCTCGTCTCGCGCGGCGCCCGTCCTTGCATGTTTCTAATCTACAGCCTTCTCCTCACTCTGGGGGTGATCGTGACCGCCCCCTATTATCTCTGGAGGCTGAGGGGGAACATCATTTCGGGCGCCGGCTGGCGCGAACGGTTGGGTTTTTTGCCCGACTCCTTCGGTCCGCCTGTTCGTCACCGCCGGGCAGGGGCCATCTGGGTCCATGCTGTCTCAGTGGGTGAGACGCTGGCGGTCGCCGGACTGGTCCGAGAGCTTCAGCGGCGTTACCCGGATCGCGAGATTTTCATGAGCCACGTGACTCCGGCGGGCCGCGCGACGGGTGAAAGCAGGCTGCCTGCTGCGCCGCCTGTAGCGGCGATCTGTGATCGCCGAGGGGGTCGCGGCGGCCGGGACCGTGACAACCCAGGTGCTGCGCACGCGGCCGCACCCTCCGGCGCCGCGCCTGCTGTGGCCGGCCGCTTCTACGTGCCGCTGGATTGGGCGTGCTCCGCCAGGCGAGTGATCCGACGAATCCGGCCTGCCGCTCTCATTATTGTCGAAACTGAGCTGTGGCCCAATCTCCTGCGCGCCGCCCACGAGTTCGGGTCCCGAGTCGTGCTGGTGAATGCGCGCCTCTCCGACAGGTCGCTCCGAGGCTATCGACTGTTCGGCCCTTTCATGCGCCGCGTGCTCGAAAACGTCGACCGCGTTTGCGCCCAGACCCAGCGCGATGCCGAGCGATTTCGGCTTCTGGGCGTCCCGGCTGGTCGTGTGGTGGTGACCGGAAACCTGAAATTCGACGCTGGCCCTTCCGAGGTCAGCCGGCTGCCGTGCATTCTGAGGAAGGCCCTGACAGCATCGGCTCGCGGTCCGGTCGTGGTGGCGGCGAGTACGATGACGGACGAAGAGCCGTTGGTCCTGGAAGCGTGGAAAGAGGTCCGCCGTTCGCATCCAAGGGCGCTGCTGGTCCTCGCCCCGCGCCATCCGGCCCGTTTTGAAACGGTCGCTCAACTGCTCGCGCGCTCGGGGCTGAGCTTCGTTCGTCGTACGGCTCTCGAAGCCGCCGACCAGGGACTTGCGTCGCAACTCGATTCTCCGCAGATTCTCCTGCTCAACACAATCGGCGAGCTGCCGGGAATCTTCGAGCTGGCGGACGTCGTCTTTAT
>QHZK01000015.1 GCA_003224635.1 Acidobacteriota bacterium
AGGCCGTCAGCGTAATTGGGCGGGTTCAGCAGGTAGCATTCGAGGATGCCGAGCCGCCGATGGACCTCAGGGTCAGCAGGGTCGAGCGCCACGGCTTTCTGAAGTTCCGACAGTCCGCCCTTTCCTTCCAGAACGGAAGCGGCGGCAATCCTTATGGTGGTCGCAACGAAGCTCAGGCCTGGGACTGCGACGATCACTAGGAACAAGGCCGCGCGCGCACGGGACCCGAGCGAGCACTCAAACGGGGTTTCAGTAGAGGACGGCATGAGGAATGATTGTTGCCCAAAAGGAGCGCGTACATATTCCCGCGCTTGGCGTCATCAAGGCGCGTGGCCGGGACCTGTCCAGGGCAGGCTTCCACCGCCGCTACAGCGGGGTGGCGTGTCAAGGCGCGCGGCTGGGACCTGCCCAGCAAACATTACGGAACGCGATAAATCACAAGGGAAGACGCCTGCGCCGCAGCCTCAGCCGCTCTGTGTAGCGCTTTCCTGCCGGCGCTGTCGGGCACAACAAGGATATCGTCGGCGAGCAGTTTCTGGTCGGGCTCGCGCCCCTTAAGAATCTTCCTCAAGTCCAAGGGAATCTGCTCGGAGCCGTCCGGGGTTTTAGGATTCTTGCGAACAATCATCGCTTTCTGTGGCGCCGCAGTTGATTTTACGTTCTGGGCCAGGGCGATGGCTCTCAGCACCGTCATTTGCGCCCGGTCGTTAGTCAACACAAAACCTCCCGCGAGGTTGACCGCTCCCACCACGTAGACGATGCCGGCGCGCTGCACGGTCACGCGGTCGCCCGGATAAAGCACCAGGTTCATGCTGGGATCCCCCGTTTCCATGAGCCGCTTCAGATCAACCTTGACGGTGCGAGGGTTGGGCGCCTCGCCGCCGCCCGAGGGTTCGCCGCTCGTCTCCGATGCGAGCGCGCGGTTGGCCGTGTCTCCTCGCACGACGGTCGCCGTACTGCCGGCATCCTCGGCGAGCCCGCCAGCCTGCGAGATCGCGTCCAGAAGCGTTGTCTTGCCCAAAGTGGGGTAAATCTGCGGCTGCTTGACCGCTCCTGCGATGGCGATCGAGTGGAGCCGGGACTGCATCACCTGCGCCGTCACGTGCGGGTGCTCGACCATCCCAGCCTGCTTAAGCCTCTCGGCAATAACCTGGGAAAGTCGGGACGTCGTCAGGCCCGCGGCGGCGATCGGCTCTTGAAGCAACGGAATGTCAATCAGACCAGCCTGACTCACGCGATACGTTCGCGAGAGTTCCGGCACATCCAAGACGTAAATCTCCAACTGGTCCTCGGGGCTGATCACGTACTCCTGTGCCGACGGCTGGGGACTGATCTTCGAGTCCGGGCTGAGTACGTATTCGGTTGGGGCTTGCCTCGTCGAATCAGAGCTCGAGCCTGGCTGAGCATCGCCTGAATCAGCTTGAGGTTTGGAAGCCGAATCTTGAGCCCGGACGACCGCCAGCGAACAAAAGATAGCAACTCCGGTCGTGCACAACCGGCACCGCCGGCCGCCTTGCGCGGCTCGTCGCTTCGGGCGGCAGAATTGCGCGTACTTCGATTGTAAGTATCGGAACATGAAGCCCTCCACTCTTCCTTTGGAGCCACGAGGAAGCAGCACACGGATCGCGCCGTCCCTACTTTCTCTCAAAAATCCTCAATCCTCGCCGACCGTTTCAGAAGGGGCCTAGCATTTCTTCTCCGGGCGCCAACCCTCAAGCGCCTACCGGGCTGCGCTTGGGCACGCGCTCAACCTCCGCCGCGTCAACTTCCACAGCCACGGACTTTTGAAGCAACTCGACGGACACGACGAGTCTCCATTGGTTCTTCTTGCGGACCAGGATGCCCTCGATACCCGCCAAAGGTCCGCCCTTGACCCTGATCAAGTCGCCCGTTTTCAGGAACGGATGAGGCTCGATCAGCGCCTTGCTTTCGATCATCTGGCGTATCGCATCAACTTCTTCTTCGGAAATTGGGGCCGGACGTCCTTCTGCGCTGACCACGCTGTGAACGCCCGGCGTGCTCAGGATGTCGAGCCGCCGGTGCACTTGTCCGTGCAGAAAGACGTAACAGGGGAACAACGGCAGCGCAATCTGCTTGGTGCGGTCCTTCCAACGATGAAGAGCGGTGTAGAGGGGCAGGAAAACTTCAAATCCCTTACTCGAAAGAACGCGGGCAATAGCTTTCTCGTGCTGGTGCCGCGTATAGAGCGCATACCAAGCGGATTCGGCGGAGTCGGCAGGTTTCACAGGATTTGGGGGTCTGCCGCGCGGTACCGCCCTCGAGCTTTCCAGGCAAATCCCCTCGGGGGGCCTTTGCGGCGAACCTCAACGCTCTGCCTCCATCTGAAATTGGGTTCCCGTTCTTACGTTTACCCGAGTTGCTGGCGCGGAGGCCTTTCTCAGCTCCTGAGATTTTCCCAGGCAGCGGCAATCTATTCTCGAATATTCACCCGGCGTCCCAACACATCCGAGCACCAAAACGTGCACGTCCGGGCAAAGAATAAATATCGTCTTGCGGTATCCGCGTGTCAAGCCCTTTCTCGCTGCGAGCGAGGTAGGCACTCTACTGCTTTCCGCTAACTGCTTACTGCCTACTGCCTTCTGCCCACTGGTTCGCGAGCGGGTGGCCTATCAGGCTCTCAAGGATACTGACGGGCGCCTTATGAGGAAGCACGAGCGCGCTTCCGGACACGATATAAGTGTGTTCCAGCGCGAACTGTCCGGCCAGCACGGCGTGGGACACCATGTCGGTAAAAGCGATCCAGGTAGAGCCGGGCGGGAACTCCCATCGCGTCTTGGGGCAGGTCTCCTGGAACTCGCGGTTTTCCTTCAAGAAGTGGTGAAACGCGAGCATCAAGTCATCGTAGGGTGAGGAGTCCGCGACCGGCAGTCCCAGCGCGCACCCGAGCTTGACCAGCGCGCGGCCGAGCCCCCCCGACGACTTCGTCGACTTCGCCCTCTGCGATAGAGCCTCGGCGGCGCCGCCAGGTCCGAGGAAACTTTGAGCCAGACCCTCGAAGGTCTCGGTCGTGAGCCAGACTCTCGGCTGCGTCGGGTTGATATTGGTGAAGATGCGCAGGATGCGGTCTCCCTGCGTGGGTCGGGTCGGGAACGAGTCCACGTGCAGCAGGTCGTTGCGCGCGCGCAGCCGGAGCTGCCTGCCTTGCTCTTCCTGCGGGCGGAAACTCGCAAAGTCCAGCCGCCACGCCCCGGCGTATTGAGGGAGCAGCGCCGAGAGAAATTGGGTGACGCTCCCGGAGTACGCTCGCATGATGGCGCGCAGCCTTTCCTGGTCCTCGCGGCCGTGTTTCGAGAAACCTGTCAGGCGGTCCTGTCTCGGGCGATAGGCGATATTCTTGTGGTAGGCGGCCCCGCTCTGCTGCTGGCTGAGCAGAAACTCGCGGTCGTTCTCGGGCAGCTCAAACGGAGTCTCGGGAAAGAAGAGGATGTTGCCTTCTTCCAGTTGCTCCGAGCACCAGCGCTCCCGCGCTTCCGGGCCGCGAGGGGTGTTGTCAACGTTGATTAACGTGGTCATCTGCGCTGATACTCAGGCCCGGCGGGCCTTCTACGGTTCCACGACCGCAAATTGCAGCTTGTTGCCCGCCCGATCGATTCGGTCGAGCCGCACCCTCACGCGGTCGCCGAGGCGATAAGCGCGCTTCGAGCGCTCGCCGATGATGGCCCGCAGCCGCTCGCGATAGACGTAACGGTCCTCCTCGAAGCTCTCGAGCGGCACGAAGCCTTCCACAAACAGGTCGGTGAGTTCCACAAAAAACCCGTGCTTGGTCAGGCCGATGATGAGCGCGTCAAACTCCTCGCCCAGGCGCTCTGCCATGAACGAGACCTTCTTCCACTCCATCAACTCCCGTTCGGCGTCGGCGGCGCGGCGCTCCGCTTCCGAAGTCGCAAGCCCCAGCAGATGGAGTTCCTGAGGCTCGACCAGCGCCCCGCCCGGAAGCACCGGTTCACCGGCGGAAGGGCGGGGCTTTAGCCCCGCCGCAACGGAAGGGAGAGAATAATTCTTGATCCTTTGCGCCTCGCCTCTGCGGCGGGCCTGAACGCCCGCCCTTCCATCGCTCTTTATGACTCGCACACTGCCGCCCTCCCGCACGAGCGCTGCCTTAAGGATGCGGTGCACGATCAGGTCAGGATAGCGCCGGATGGGAGAAGTAAAGTGCGTGTAGGTGGGCGCGGCGAGCGCGAAGTGGCCGACGTTCTCCTCGGAATAACGCGCCTGTTTGAGCGAGCGCAGCATCAGGTAGGAAAGGATGCGCTCCTCGGGCTTGCCGGCGATGCGCTGGGTGAGGCGCTGGTAGTGCCGCGAGGTGATTTCGAGCCGGTCGGGGTCGATCGACTCCTCGAAGCGCGGGTAGCGCTCGCGCTCGTCGCGGAAGCGCACGCGGACGCGCCGCGCGACGGGCGCCTCGATGCCGAGCGAATAGCCGAAGGTGGCGGCGATCTCTTCAAACTCCAGCACCTTCTTCGGGTCGGGCTTTTCGTGGACGCGGTAAAGCAACGGCACACCCTGGCGCTCCAAGTGCTCCGCCACCGTCTCGTTCGCCGCCAGCATGAACTCCTCGATGATGCGATGCGCGATGTTGCGCTCCGAGCGCGTAATGCCGCTCATCCTCCCGTGCTCGTCAAACTCGATCTCGGGCTCGGGGAGGTCGAAGTCGACCGAGCCCCGGGCCTCGCGCCTCCGGTTGAGGATTCGAGCCAGCTCCTCCATCAGCTTGAAGTGTTCCACCTGCGCGCGGTACTCGAGACAGGCGGAAGCGTCGCCCGAGAGTACGGCGTTTACAGCCGTGTACGTCATCCGCTCGGCGCTGCGAATGACGCCGGGGACGAGCTCGTATTCAACGATGCGGCCCTCGGAGTCAATTTCCATCAGCGCGGACATGGCCAAGCGGTCGACGCGCGGGTTCAGGCTGCAGATGCCGTTCGACAGCTCGAGCGGCAGCATGGGCACGGCACGGTCGGGAAAATACACAGACGTGCCGCGCAGCCGCGCTTCGCGGTCGAGCGCCATGCCCGGCCGCACGTAGTGGGCGACGTCGGCGATATGGACCTCGAGCAGATAGTTGCCGTCAAGTAGGCGCTCCAGGTGGACTGCGTCGTCAAAGTCCTTGGCCGTCTCGCCGTCGATGGTCACGATCGGGAGCGAGCGAAAGTCGCGCCTGCCTTCTCGCTCGAGCGCGCAAACAAACTGGGGCGCGGCCTCCGCCTCGGCCAGTACCTCGGCTGGGAAGCGGTGCGACAGGTGGAACTTGCGGATGATGATCTCGACGTCGACGCCGAATTCCTCGCGGCGTCCTAGGATTTCGATCACGCGACCGCGCGGCGGGGCGCCGGGAGAAGGAAAGCTGGTAATCTCGGCGTCGACGATCACGCCCTCGAGCTCTCGAGTGCTGCGGTGCGCGGCGACGCGAGGCTTGGATTTCCTGCCTTCGGACTCGCCGCCGAATTGGCGGTTGCGGCCGGCGGCCTCGCGCTCTTCGGCGGGCCACTCTTGGCCTCGGGCAATGATGATTTCAAGCGGAATGCGGTGATCGTAAGGCACGACGTAGTTCGAGCGCGCGCCGCAATGAAATTCGCCGACTACGGTCTTCTGCGCCCGCTCTCGGACGGCGAGGACATGGCCCTCCAGCCGTCCGTCGGACTTCGAGCGCAGGACCTGCACCTCGACCCGGTCGCCGTGCATCGCCGAACCTATGCCGGCAGGCGGGATGAAGATGTCCTGATCGCTCGCCGCCACAGGCTGCTCGGGAACTACAAACCCGTAACCGTCGCGGTGCCCAATCAACCGCCCGATCACCGTGCGGCGCGCGCCCGGTTTGGGCAGTGGGTCAAGACTGGGGCCGCGCCGGTGTTCGCCGCGAGCGGCTTGGGCGCCGTGCGGGACACGCGCGCGAGTGGCGGCAGTGTCATCCCGGCCGCGAGTTACCAGGACGAAATGGTTCTTCTTCAAGTAAGCGATTTTCCGCCGTCGCGAAAGGTCCTTGAGCGCGTGCTTCAACTCACGCGCCTGGCTCGAGCGCAGACCCAGCTCGACCACCAGCTCGCGGAGCTGAAATGTTTTCTCGGGATTGCGCTCGAAAACGTTCAGTATCTCAGCCGACGAGGGGAACTCGCGCATCAGAGTTCTAACAACAGTCTAGCACTGGTGGAGCTTCGAATGATTGCAATTGCTGGAGACTGACCTTAAGCTGGTGCCGAAGAGAGGACTCGAACCTCCACACCCTGACGGGTACTACACCCTGAATGTAGCGCGTCTGCCAATTCCGCCACTTCGGCACGCAAAGGCGCTTCGCCTGCCGGAATCGAGCGCCTGGAAGAGAGCCTATTTCCCGTACCCAGACGAATGTTGCCATCCAGAGAGGTCTCTGTCAAGACGCACGAAAGCGCACAAAAGCGATTCACGGGACCCCGCCTGCAACCGCTTCCCGGAACAGATTGTGCAGCTTGCACTCCAATTCGTCGAGACTATACGAAGTCGTCGACGAATTCGGACCCGGAGTGCCGGGATCGGTGCCCTGAGCGGCGAGACGTTTGTCCGTAACGCCTTGAGAGTTAGGGTCATGGCATGGCGGAAGCCCTCCGAGCAGAGTTTGGCGCGAGTCGTGCACTATCCGAGGCTGACAGAGATGCCAAAAGGAGGCTTATAATGCTTATGAAGAAAGTCCTAACCCTGTTATCAACCCTCGCTCTTGGGTGCGCGTTGTGCGCGCCGGCATTCGCTCGCGCGAAATCGGCGAAGGCCCCGAAGGCTCAGGAGACCAGCACAGCGGCTCCGACGAAGGCCAAGAAGGCGCACACCAAGCGCGCCAGGAAGCACGGAACTAAAACGGGAAAAAAGGTGGGGCAACAAGAAACCACGCCGGGCCAAAACAAGCAATAAGGCGCGATCCGCTGACCACCTAACGCTCGTTCCATCGTAACGACGAAACCCCCGGGGAATTTGGTTCCTCGGGGGTTTTTGTTTGCGCGCGGCGACAGGCTGAAGCCTTATGAAGGCTATCGATTTCCATGGCTTTCAGGTCGATTCAGCTGGCCTGTCAGGGTGGAATCCCAGCGAGTTTTTTCCACGATCACCAGGGGAAATGCGAAGCGCCGAATCACCCCCGGAGAATCCACCGCACCAGCAGTCCCAGGCCCGTCAGAAATTTCACAGCGTCGAGTCCCGTAAACGCGCCGTGAAGCATCCAGAAGCGCGGCATCGACGCCGGAGCGGGGTTGCGCGGCACGAAATCGATGCTTCGCCCGAGCGAGACAATCTGCGGCTGGACGATGAAAGTGAGAGCGAGCACGAGAAACAGCATTACCGAGACCAACACGAGCCCCGCCGTGTCGCGCGGCGACTGCCGCCAGAGCAACGCGGCCAGAAGCGAGCCGATGAGGATTTGCATCCAGCCGTAGAACCGGAAGAAGGTGCGGTTGATTTCCGACGCCAGGTATCGGAGCACGCTGCGCGTCTGTTCAGGCGTGAGCGGCTGGACAGCCTGTTCGAACTCAGCGTTGGGTTTCCGGAGCACGCGATCGACGGTCCGGAAGCTGCGCGTCGCGGCGAACCACATGAACAGCGTCCACCCCACCCACGCCCCGAGGACCGCAATCCCCACCGCCTGCGTTCGCGCCATGGTTATCGAAGCTCGCGCACCCAGTCCCGGAGCGTTCGCAGCCACTCCGTGCGCTTGAGCGACATGCTCTGTTGAACCAGTTGCGACAGCTCGAGGCTGGAAACCCTGGGGAAGGCGAGGCTCTCAGGCCTTTCGGTGTATTCAATACCCGTCAACTGAAGGATACGGAGCTGCCTGCCATCGTACCGCCAGACCTCGGGAACGCCGAAAGCAGCGTAAATTGGCAGCTTATTCAAGGCCGGGCTGGTGATCTCGATTTCGATCACCAAGTCAGGGGCTGGATCAACGGCCGGGTCGATGTGGACCTTGCCGTGCATTCGCTCGGCGCTTTGGACGTAGAAACAAACGTCTGCCTCGAACCCGCGCTCGATCTGGCTGCGTTTGAAGGTCGTCGAGCCGAGGTTCCGGATATCCATCCCCAGCCCGTCAGCCAGCAGCTCGACCAGCAGGCTCAGTGCCTCCTTGTACTCTTCGTGTTCTGAAAACGGGCTCATGATCTCCAGCACCCCACGATCGAAGGTGAAGCGAGGCGCTGAGGCATCCAAATGGTCGGCAAGAAGATGCTCGTACGTCTCCCAGCTCACATTCTGTAGGACCACTCTCTGCTCCGCAGGCGTCAGCAGAGCTTCATGCTGAGGCATCGGCAGCCCCTCTTGATTTAGTGAGTTTGTCGTCTTCGCGACTTCGGAAGGTGAAGCTGTCAGGGTGCAACATGCTAATTTCAGAGTCTAATTCAGACTCCAATTCGAATTCAAGCCTCGTAGCGCAGGCCTGGCTTTCCGAGGTCTGCGGCTCGTCCTGATAAAAACGGCCTCGTTTGTTGCTTGGGAACCGCGCGGACCCAAAAGCACGGGCCCACGCTCCAGAGGGCTACTGCCCAATTTCTTGCAAGAAAGCGGAATCATCTTCATACCGGCAGCGTCTTCGGCAGGCCATTCTTCAGCGCCTCGATGTGCATGGGCGTGGTCCCGCAGCAACCCCCGACCACCTGCGCGCCCATCGAGACCCACTCGCGGCCGGCGGACACGTACCGGTCGGGCGGGTACTCGTCGGTGAACATCCAGTCCGGAGGGTCGAAGCGTCCGACGTGCGCGTAGCCGCCGAGCGCCGGCCGC
>QHZK01000585.1 GCA_003224635.1 Acidobacteriota bacterium
GCATTCTCGAGCGGATCTACGGCTACGGGCGCTTCGCGTGCCTCTACGTGGGCGCGGGCATTGGCGGCTCGCTCCTTTCCGTGTGGCGTTCGAGCGGCATTGCGGTCGGAGCTTCCGGGGCGATCTTTGGGATCGCGGGCGCCGTAGTGGTCACCGGCTACTTACGCCGCGAGGTCACCTCCCCGCGCTGGAGGCGCGTTTTCGGAAGGCTGATGGTCCTTGCCATATTAGCTGACCTGGCGCTGGGGATCGAAATCCCGGCCATCGCCCGCTGGCTGCGCATGGGCGAGGTGAGAATTGACAACTGGGCGCACGTCGGGGGTCTCGTCAGCGGCATGGCGCTTGCCGCGCTGATGCCCCCGCCGCGGCGGCGCGAATACGGCTACCACGGCTCGGTCGTCAGGGAGCGCTCTCCGGCAATCGTGGCCCTGCCGGCGGCGATCGTGGCCCTGTCGATGGCGTTCGCGGCGGAACACTACCGCGCCTATCTCGCCGTGACCCGCACGCTTGAGGAGAGTGCGCGCCTCCGAACCGCCCATCAGGACGACCGGGCCCTCGGGCTTGCGCAGGAAGCGGCGCGACAATCGCCCACCGACGAGCGTCCCCACGAGCAGCTCGGGTTGTTGTATCTCGAGCAGAAGCGTATCCCCGAGGCCATCCGGGAGTACGGCGAGGCGCTGCGCTTGAGTCCTGATTCGCCTCGGGCCCAACTGGGGCTGGCGCTAGCCTACCGAGAAAGCGGGGACCTGCCGAAGTCACGCGAGCTGTTCGAGGCCGTCGTAAAGGCGGCCCCGGAGGATGCCGAGGGCCAGGAAACGCTGGCTGACGTCTGCGCGGAGCTGAAACTCTACCAGGAAGCTGTCTCCCACTATCAGCTGGCTCTGAGGCTCGACCCTGACATGGCCGCGGCCCACAACAACCTGGCGTGGCTCGACGCCACCGCCGACGACCCTCACTTCCGAAACCCCGAGGAGGCGCTCGATCACGCCCGGCGCGCCGTCGAGTTGAGCCGGTGGAAGCAGCCGGAATACATCGATACGCTCGCCGAAGCTCTTTACGTCAACAAGCAGTACGCGGAGGCCGTAAGGGTCCAGGCCAAGGCCCTCGAACTCGTGCCCGGCAATCCCGAGTACAAAGACCACATGGCCCGCTACCGCAAGGCCGCGGGCGCATGACTCATTCACCACCAGGGGATACAATACATCTGCTTTTCGTTCTTCCGTGGCAAGGGTATCATTCCTTCATTGTAGCGGCGGGTTTGTCCCGCCAGAAGAAGGCATGGCGGCATAAAGCCGCCTCTACCTGGTTATGGTCTGGCTCGGATAACGGGAAGTCAGCGGGGACAACATCGGGGAGGAAAATTGTGGCGCGTCCAATACATTTCGTTTGTTGGTTTGGCCTCGTCTTTGGCGCTGTGTGCGGGGGCGTTGTCGGCACGCTCGGAGCGCCGGGCCAAACGGCGAACCGGGGGATTAGGAAAAGCGCTTTCGGAAGGACGGCGGAGGGCCAAGTGGATCTCTATACGCTAACGAACCGCAACGGTATCGAAGTCCGCATCACAAACTACGGCGGCAGGGTGGTTTCGATTCTGGCGCCCGACCGGCACGGAAAAATGGCGGATGTCGTGCTGGGTTTCGACAGCCTCGACGATTATCTCGGTAGCAACCCCTTTTTCGGCGCCCTGGTCGGCCGCTACGCCAACCGCATCGCCAAGGCCAGGTTTACGCTGGATGGCGTGGAGTACAAGCTGGCGCAGAACAACGGTCCGAACAGCCTGCACGGGGGACTGAAAGGCTTCGATAAGGTGATCTGGGCGGCGCGCGAACTCTTGAAAGACCCTCCCACGCTCGAATTGACTTACGTTAGTCAGGACGGCGAAGAGGGTTATCCGGGGAAGCTAAAGGCGAAGGTGGTCTACGCGCTGACGGATAAGAACGAGCTTCGGATCGACTACACTGCGACGACGGACAAAGACACGGTGCTCAATCTTACGAACCATTCTTA
Source organism: Acidobacteriota bacterium (assembly GCA_003224635.1). Lineage (GTDB taxonomy): Bacteria > Acidobacteriota > Terriglobia > UBA7540 > UBA7540 > QHZK01. The sequence goes on from QHZK01000585.1 coordinate 2,005, forward strand.
CTTCAACCTTGCCGGCCAGGGAACCGGCGATATTTTGAAGCACGAGATTATGATTAACGCCGACCGGTTCACTCCGGTTGACGCCACATTGATTCCCACCGGCGAGCTGCGGCAAGTCCAAGGCACCCCGCTCGACTTCCGCCGGGCGACTGCTATCGGCGCGCGCATCGATGCGGACGACGAGCAGTTGAAATTCGGGAAGGGCTACGATCACAACTTTGTAATCAACCATACCGGGCGCGGGTTGTCGCTTGCGGCGCGCGTCACGGAGCCGGAATCCGGCCGCGTGATGGAGGTCCTGACCACGCAGCCCGGGGTGCAATTCTACACCGGGAACTTCCTCGATGGCACAGTCCACGGGAAGGGTGGCAAGGTTTACGGCCGCCGGTCCGCCTTCTGCCTCGAGACGCAGCACTTTCCCGATTCGCCCAATCAACCGAAATTCCCTTCGGCCGAGATCAAACCCGGCCAGACCTATCATCAGACAACAGTCTACAAGTTCTCCACGGCTGAATAACGCGCTGGCTGCCTTCGACCCCTCCGGGTTTGAGAGGCTTCGGCAGGCATTCCACGACCTCGAATTAGGGGCTGTCTCCGCTACTGTTCCAGAGCGACGCCAGGATTGGGCG
>QHZK01000062.1 GCA_003224635.1 Acidobacteriota bacterium
TCCCGATGAAGAGCTGAAGATCTTCGAGAGCGTCGCCGCCACGCACCCGGCAGGGATCGTCGTTTCTCCCGGGCGCCCGGACATCTTCAAGGACGCCATCGCCAAAGCTATTCAGGAGGGGATTCCGGTGCTCTGCGCCGACTCGGACTCGCCGGGCTCGCGCCGCGTCCTGTTTATCGGAACGGACAACTACCGCGCCGGCTTGAAAAGCGGCAAGCTGATGGCGGACGTGCTGCACCAGCACGGGCGCGTGCTCCTGCTGACCATTCCCGGCCAGTTCAACCTTGACGAGCGCCTGCGCGGCGTCCAGGACGCGCTCAAGAAGTATCCTTACGTCACCTTCTACAAGGTCTACGACGACCGGGGCGATCCGCGTGTCGCCGAGCAAGAGGTCTCGCAGGTCCTCGAGAGCAAGGAGAATGTTACCGGCATCCTCTGCCTGGAGGCCTCCGGAGGGCCGGGCGCCGCCAAGGCGCTGGCCCGATTCGAAATGTCTGGAAAGGTCCCGATTGTGGCGATGGACGCCAATCCTGAAACCCTGGATGGAATTTCAAAAGGCGTGATTGCGGCGACGATCGCGCAAAAGCCCTACACCATGGGCTTTTACGGTTTGAGATTTCTGGACGACCTGCACCACAACAGCGTCCACGAATTCACGGACTGGCGGACCGCTCCCGCTTCACCCTTGCCCGCCATTCTGGACACAGGCACCGCGGTGATTGACCCTAAAAACGTCGACGATTTTCGCAACGCTCTGACGGCGCACGGCGGTGCCTGACCCTGGGAGCGCAGCCATCCTGGCCGCTTTTCGCCGACCGCAAGACTTGCGGGCGAGACGCTCGCGCCCCCGATTAAACCTTGAGGAAAATCCGACGCTTGTGGAGCCAGAAGCACAAGTACCACAAGACCAGCATGACCGAGCAGGCCTGTGCCACCGGAGCCAGCGCGCCGATGAACTTGAAACCTCCGCTGAAGGCGCTGATCCAGTTGTCGATCGAGCCTTTGACCAGAAATCCTGCCGAATAAATGAAGATCGAGTTCATTCCCACCACAAGGAACGGAAAAGCGAGTTTGCGGGCCCCAAGGACATCGATCAGCACGACGAAGCCCAGCATCATCAAGAGCACCCAACCCGTGCTGTAGAGCGTGAAGGATTCCGTCCACAGCCTTTTCACCATCGGATTCACCCCTGCGAGCGCGAGACCTGAAGCGAACGCGGCAACCGCTGCCACAGCCAATATCTTCAATTTTTCCGCGCGCGGTCTGCCGCTCCGAAGCAGCATGCCCGCCCAGGCGCCGAAAAGCGTGGTCACCGTGCTGCTGATGAAATTGATAGTCACGTAGTAGCCGTGGTAATTGTAGCCGAGCAGGGCCTTGTCGATGACCTGCCCGATGTTTCCGGTCTGTGAAAATGGCCCGTCGGGTCCCGGGAAGAGCGCGAACAAGCCCCAGTGAACGGCAAGAAGGGCCGCGGCGGCGGCGACTTGCCAGCGAAACGCCAACTGGATGATCAAGAAGGTGAGGAAGTACGTGAAAGCGATCTGCGAAAGGACGTTGATGAGCTGAAACTGAATCCGGTGGTCGCTGATGATGATCAGGAACTGGCTCAAAAGGATCAGCTTCAAAGAGCGCATCGCCACGTGCTTGAAGTTGTCACCGAAACCGGCCCCCTGCTCGCTCCGGCGCGCCAGCGCAAAGGGCATCGCCGCGCCGACCATGAACATGAACGAAGGCTGGATCATGTCCCAGAAGACGGCGCCCGTCCACGGGACGTGCTCGAACCAGGAGGCCACCCTGCCGTAAGTGGGATCGCGCTGCAAGGCCCCGAACCCGAAACCCTCGGAGGCCAGCGCAAACATGATGAACCCGCGGAAAGCATCGAGCGCGAGGTAGCGCTCGCCGGCGGCCGGCTTCGGGGGTGTTTTCGGAGTCGGCTCGAGCGCAGGCGCGGCGGTCTGGGATGAAGCAATTGTCGTGGACATGAGCGCGATGCTACCACAATCCCGGCTGAAAGCAAGCCAGGCTTTGCCATTGTGATGTGATGTGACCGTGAGCGAGGCGCGTACCGGCTGTTTATGCCTGATTACTTCCTCACGGTCTTCGACCGCGAAGGAATTACGGCTGAAAAGCGGCGCTGACGGTGAGCGCAAAACCTGGAAGGAGCGCCGACGTGAGCGTCTCCTGCTCATCAAAAACGCGGAAAAGTTCGTAGGCCTCCCGACCTCTCCGATAGACCTCGATCGTCTTCTTTTCCGGGTCAACAAGCCAGCGCTCGGGAACGCCGTGGCGCGCATACGCTTTCAGTTTCGGCCGCGATCGTTGGCAGCGGTACCAGGCGAGACGATTTCAATGACCAGGCCCGGCGCGCCCAGTCCTGGTTCGATAGGGTGAGTCTCAAGATACTTGAGGCAAGCGAGCAAGATTCTCAGGGAAATTGCCTGATGGCCCAACTCTGGGGAGGGTGTCACGATCAAGTCTCCGTCGACGATCTCCCGCCGCTTGCCATCGTCGGGCATGAGCATCAGGGCCGCGTGCGTGAACTTGGCGTTGATCTTCATTGGCAAATTAAATTCCGAATGGAAAGGGAAACGACAGAGTTTCGCAAAGGGACGGCTGCTTGCTAGGATTCAGAACGGATCCTTCCTCGGCGAGTGGCGAGCCCTAAAAACGAGGTCAAAGGTCTCGGCGGTGCTCAAGCCCCGGCGGGAAGGACCGCTAGGCAATACCCACTTCCGAGAGTGTCTCGCGGCCTGAAGACGTGGTATACTACGTTTGCGTCAGAAACTCGCGGTGTGCTTACTCGGCGTCAAAGACCGATCTGGGAATTCCGCTTTCAGTCCCGCCCGTATTTCTTCGGCGCAGTTCCAAGCAAGACCGCCCATGCAGAATGCTGGTCTCACTCGGAAGCCCGAGTCCGCGCTGCGACCGCTTGCGGCGGGGAGAAGGCAGGAACAATTGCGGAGGTTTTCGCTTCTCGAGAGATTTCCCCTTACGCGAAGGGGCGACTGTGATGGGCTCGTTCTTCGACGCCCCACGCCGGTTCAAGCCGCGGCCATCCCGCCCACGGGCGTCAGCGTGAGCCCGCGCAGAATCCCGCCGGTGGGGATTCGCAGCAAGGAGTAGTGTGCAAGAAGTGAGTCATGATTCAGTTTTGACCCAAGGTGAGCAGCCGATCAACACGCTGGCCTGGAAGGAAGTCGTGGCCAGGTACCAGCAACCCTCGCTTTGGCGCAGCGCTTTCCAGATCGTCAACTCGCTTGTTCCGTATGGGGTGCTTTGGGTTCTGATGTACCGCAGCCTGGCGGTGTCTCATTGGATCACCCTGCCGCTGGCGATCCTGGCGGGCGGCTTTCTGGTGCGGGTGTTCATCATCCACCACGACTGCGGCCACGGTTCGTTCTTCAAATCCCAGAGAGCCAACGATATTTGCGGGTTCATCACCGGCGTGCTCACCTTCACGCCTTACCACTTCTGGCGCTGGGAGCATGCTGTCCACCATGCCGGTTCGGGCGATCTGGATCGGCGCGACTTGGGCTCCGTGTGGACTTTGACCGTGCAGGAATACCTGGAGGCGTCTTTCTGGAAGCGTTTCGCCTACCGCCTGGTGCGCAATCCGTTTGTGCTCTTCGTGTTCGTGCCGTCTTTCTTGTTCCTGGTCCTGCACCGGTTTTCCTCGGCCCGGGCCAGCAAGCGGGATCGCCGGTCGGTGTATTGGACGAACTTGGCGATTCTGGCGCTGGCCGCCGTGCTGAGCTTCCTGATGGGCCTCAAAGCGTACCTGGTGATTCAGTTCTCGGTGATGACGGTAACCGGCACAGCAGGAGTTTGGCTGTTTTATGTGCAGCACCAGTTCGAAGGAGTCAACTGGCGGCGCCACGGCGAATGGGATTACACTGCGGCGGCGCTCGAGGGCAGTTCGTTTTACAAATTGCCCAAGCTCCTGCAATGGTTCTCAGGCAACATCGGCTTTCATCACATTCATCATCTGAGTCCGCGCATTCCCAATTACAACCTGGAGAAGTGCCACAAAGAGGATCCGCTGTTTCAGCGCGTGCGGGCCGTGACGCTGCGCTCCAGTTTGAAGTCACTCACCTTCCGTCTGTGGGACGAACCTCACCACCGATTGGTAGGTTACAGCTACCTCAGTACCCTTCGAAGCGGACAGGGTTCGGCCGGCTTTCCTGATGATTCGCTGCGCCCGAGCGACGCCGGCTGAGCGGGGCAAGAGACCCTTGCGCGGAATTGCCCGGTCCGCAATTCCAACCGTCCAACCTCCCGGTTTAGTAGTCGCGCCGGTAGTCTCCGGTTTCACGTCTGCTTGTTTCGCTACCGCGAGCAGGTTCATGCCAAATTGAAACTCCCGGTACCTGGAAAGGTCGGGCGCATCAAGCGCTACCACCTTGCCCGAACCGACCGGCTCATTCTTTTTCCGTATGCGCCGCAGGATAACGGGGCATCGGGACTCTTACCCGAAAAGGTGCTTAAGGCCAAGTGCCCGCTGACGTGGGCCTATTTGTCGGACAATAAACACTACCTGGAGAACCGCGAAGACGGCAGGATGCGCGGGCCTGGATGGTACGGTTTCATTTATCCCAAAGCGCTCGACGTCATGCCGTTGCCAAAGATATTCACGCCCGACATTGCTTCTCAATCCTCGTTTTCACTGGACGTGACCGGAGATGCCTTTTTCACGGGCGGCGTCGCTGGCGGATACGGAATCCTCGTGCTGCCTGGGTACTCTCGGGAATACGTTCTTGGTCTGCTTAACAGCAAGCTACTCGAATGGTTCATACGCCAGACCGCCACGCCAATGCGGGGTGGCTACTACAGCTACGAGTCACGTTTCATTCGCCATCTTCCCATCCACACGATTGACTCTGCCGACCATCGCGATAAGGCCCGGCACGACAAGGTGGTGACCCTGGTCGAGCGGATGCTGGAATTGAACAAGAAGAAGCACTCGGGCAAGCTCGCACCGTCGGAGGTCGACCGCATCGAGCGCGAAATCGCCGCGACGGACCAAGAAATCGACCAACTGGTTTATCAACTGTATGAGATCACTGACGAAGAGCAAGCCATCATAGAAGGCGGCTGACCAGAGGGCAGCATGAAGTTGGTAGTCGGCGAAGACGCGGAACGGGAAGAGCAGCCTAAACCCACAGGTCTCGACGTCCTGACGAAGCTCGTCGTGCCTGTGGTCTCCGTTCTCGCAGTCACGGTCGCGCTCTGCGTGGGCCTTTAGCCGCATCGAGGCCGAGGCCACGCTGGACTACCTCTTTGTTGACGAGGCCGGCCAGGTTTCCGTGGCAAATCTCCTCGGGATGGCGCCGAGCACGCATAACATCATTATGATCGGCGATCAAATGCAGCTAAGCCAGCCGATTCAGGGTTCGCATCCCGGCGAGAGCGGCACCTCAACGCTCGAGTACTTTCTCCAGGGCCACGCCACTATCCCAGATGACTTCGGCATTTTTCTCGCTGAAACCTGGCGCATGCACCCGGACATTTGCCGCTTCATCTCCGGCGCCGTCTACGAGAACCGGTTGAAGCCGAAGGCGCTGACGGCGAGCCGGACGATCCATATCGGCGATGGGCCGAGGCGTTACATCCAGAAGAATGCAGGCCTCATCTTTGTTCCGGTCGAGCACGAGGGCAACGCTTACGAAAGCGAGGAAGAAGCTGCCATCATTGGGCAGATTGTTGAAGAGCTAACGGGTCAATGCCTCACGGACGCGTACAGACCTGATCGGCGACTCAGCCGCGACGACATCCTGATGGTCACAGCCTATAACTTGCAAGTCCGGAAACTGACCGAGCGGTCGCCTGGGGTTCAGGTCGGCACCGTGGACAAGTTTCAGGGCCAGGAGGCTGCAGTGGTGATTTACTCGATGTCCGCGAGCTCTGGCGACGCCTCCCCGCGCGGGATCGAATTCCTTTTCAGCAAGAACCGCCTGAACGTCGCGATCTCGCGCGCCCAAACGCTCGCCATCGTCGTCGGCAGCCCCGGGCTGGCTCGAACGCACTGCTCGACTTTGGAACAAATGCAGCTCGTGAACGTCTTCTGCCGTGCGGCGGAGGGCTGGTAGGTAGTGCCAGATTCGTCGCGCAGTCGGGAAATGTAAGGTAATGATCGGGGCCAAGGTTCTGCGGTACAGGAAATAACGCGGGGTTCCCTGAGTCGTCGTCTCGTCCTCTTCAGCCCCGCCGTCAACGGCGGGCCGCGCTGAACGAGCTCGAAGCCTGACTCCGGCTGACCGAAGTTGCTAGCTTCGGTCTTTAAACCGAACGGAGTAAGGTAGACTGCCGCTTTCATCCACCGCTTCAGGCTGGAGCAGCCGGCACGCCTACACTCTAGTCTTCTCCCAAGCGAAGAAGGACGTCATGGGCGGCGCTACCCGGCGCTGCAGCCGCTGCTCAAGAGCCACAAGTGGCTACCCCGGTCCACCGGCTTGCTGGGCGAGATCTCCGAGCAGCAAGAGAAACTATCCGAGGCGGTTGCCGCCTACCCTCTGATGGCAGCGGATTGGGACGTGCCCAGTCGGAGCGCCACCAGCTCTCCGCTCGAGTGCGCGCCATCCCCTCGCCTTGATCGGGCCAGTGCAGGGCTGCAGCTGCCTACGGGCAGGCGCGATTAATCGTCTCGCCACGTGAACACAAACCGCACGGCCCGATGACGATGAAGGTCTCGACCTTTTCCCCCAGGTTGACTGGCATTCTGGGACAATCGAGGAGCAAGCCGATGAGCGCGCGCATCGAGCTCCGCTGGTTCACACCGCGCCATGCCACCCTGGTAGGGCGCTCGGCGGCTGAGGTTGCGCTGCGCTTGTGGGTGGAGCAGAGCACCAAGGAAGGGCTTGATATCGCCAGCCCTGCGCCCCTTTGACTCCTAGCACTTAGGTCAGGGCAGCAAAGACCAAACCGGAAAAGCCGCAGGGTCGGTCGGAAGGCTGGCCCCTGCGCTACATTGCTACCCACGGGCAGACGCGATTAATCTAAAAATTCTCGAGCATCCAAACATTACTTGCTGGGATCCATCCCATCATCGCCGCATGACGTCCATCAGGAGATTGTATGGCGTCAACCCACCATGTCCGTGGACAACCTGTTGAGCCTTACCTGTAATGCTGGGAAACTGTTCGTCAGTTTCGCACCAGCGGTCAGCGGTAAAGCAGCTAAGGCGATGCGTCAGCAGATGCGCCGCTGGCAGCTGCATCACCGCAACGATCTTGCCTTGACAGATGTTGTGAAGCGGGTTCGGCCGGTGCTTCTCGGTTGGGTTCGCTACTACGGACGCTTCCGGCCTTCTGCCCTTCGCGAAGCCCTGCGTACTTTGGATCATTTCCTGGTGCGTTGGGCGCAGCGCAAATACAAACGACTTCGAACTCACAAGATGAGAGCCTGGGCTTGTTTGCGGGGGCTTCGAACTCGGCAGCCCACCCTGTTTCCCCACTGGGAGCTCGAAGCCACGGTCGGACGATAGGAGCCGGATGAGTCGAGAGGCTCACGTCCGGTTCTTGGAGGGGCGCGGGGGGTGCGACTCCCCCGCGCTACTCGACTATCGCACCGAATATCGCGATCTGGCCGACGCCCACGCCAGCCTCGGCGTGTTTCTGGAAAAGGTTTACAACCAAAAACGCCTGCACTCCGCGCTCGGCTACTTGCCGCCGGCCGAGTTCGAGCGCGGCCCGCGGGCTCAACCCCACTGATTTGTTCCCCCTCTTGGTGTGGCGATGAATCCACAATCAATTTGGCCCTCCTTCGAAAGATTTATGGCTCAGCTCGACTGAATTCGATATCGCGTTTCGCTTAAACGGATTTAACCTCTCTCAGCAGTGGGTTGATCACCCCTCCGCGGCTGCACGCCGCAAAATTTCACCTCCTTGAACATGCCACCAACCTCCAAGCCATCGCGGGGCACGCACCATAGCAGCACGGACCGGCAGAGACAAACTATCGATCGGCTTCACCGCGGCGGTGTCCCGCGACCCTTCCTGCTGGTCGGAGGGGCTCCGTCGGGAGACGACGGATGACGGAGGCTGGATGCGCGCACGACCAGACGCGGTGGGAAGAAGACGCGCTTCTGCGGCGTCTCGGATTCCATGCACCTGAGCAACAGTTCCGCTGCGGCTTGACCGATCTGAAAGCTGCTCTGATTAATGGTTGAAACGGGGACCCTCAGCATATCGCCATTGTGCAGGTCACCCGCACCCACAACGGCAATGTCTCGCGGGACGTCCAGCCCGGCCTCCAGAATGGCCTTCATCGCTCCGATCGCGACCGCATCGTTGTAACAAAAGACGCCATCCGGCCGAGGTTTTAGTTGCAGGAGGAGCTGCATCGCGTCATATCCAGTACTGTCTTCATGTGCCGCGCTGACGATATACTCGGGCGGGACCTTAAGTTTGTGTTTGGCCAGGGCGCGCTGATATCCGCGCAACCTTCCCCTTCCAGTAGACACCATGCGCCCGCGGAGGTGGGCAATCCGCTCGCACCCCTGGTCGATCAGATGCTCGGTGGCCATCGCTCCGATTTCTTCATCCTTCACTCCGACGAAGTTCGCCTTGGCATTCGGAATCATGCGGTCGATGAGCACGTATCGCGAGTTGTGAGCGGTCAGCAATTCGACCAGCGGACCACTCGAATGCACGCCGGCGGAGGCAATAATCAGACCGTCGACTTTGCGGCCCACCAGAAGCCTGATTTGGCGTAGCTCTGTCTCCGCATTCTCGCCGGAGTTGGTGATGAGAATCTGGTATCCCAAGGGGTCGAGCTTGCCCTCAATACCCTTCGCCACCTCAGCGAAAAAGGAATTCATGATGTCGGGTATCGTCAGCCCAATCAGGAAACTGCGCTTACTGGCGAGGCTGCGCGCGATCAGGTTAGGTTGGTATCTGAGTTCGCGCGCGCGCTCCTGAATCCGACGTCGAGTTTCTCGGGCGACATCACTATGATCTCGGAGTGCCTTGGAAACAGTCATCAACGACACGCCCATATCTTTGGCGATGTCTCTCATGCGCACTGCCATCTAGACCCCTCCTGCCAAAAGTCTGTTACGGACTGATACCAACGAGAAGTCGCAACCAACCAATCCGGAAGCATTGCGCAAACAGGGGCGCGTACACGAAGCTGCGATTACGCCAGAGGCGTAATCTACTATCTCTCCCTGGTTTCCGGCAACAGTATTTCCGTTCTTTTCTACCGTTAAAGATGAGGATTTATACCGCTACAAAAATGGCTTGACAGGTAGCATTTGCTGATAATAGTCTCTGCCCTGATATAGCGTACTTGAGTGACGCTCCTTCAAGGGTAGTAAACGTGCAACACTGACCTGCGCGAACGTCTGTGCAGGCTTGCAACTGTTCTTCTTAATGTCGGGTCTCGCGCCGTACACTCCGGAGGTAATCCCACGAATGAGGAGGTAGTAATGAGGCAGACCATTCTTCGTCTGTGGAATTCCATGCGACGGCAGGATGCCGAGGCGCGGAAAGCCGCTCTGCGAATTGGCGTCTTACTGGGCGTCTTTTTGTTGACAGTTCCTGTCTTAAGCCATGCTCAAATCAACACCGGAGCTATCGTCGGAAGACTGACGGATCCTTCCGGCGCTGTGGTCGTCAACGCGAAAGTGACGCTCGAGAATATTGCAACCGGAATTAAGGACGAGAGCAACGTCACGCCGACGGGTGACTTCGCTTTTCGGGGATTAACGCCGGGAATGTACAAGCTCACCGTGGTGGCGACGGGGTTCAACACGTTTGAAGAAACCAATATCGAGGTGACCGTCGCGACGACTACTAATCGTGATGTACATCTGACACTGGGTGCAACGACTACCGCAGTTACAGTCAACGCCAGTGCCGTTGCGGTCCAGACCGCGTCCTCCACCCTGGGCACGGTGGTCGGGGAGCGCCAAGTCCGTGACCTGCCGCTCAATGGCCGGAATTTTACCCAGTTGCTCGTACTGACGGCCGGGGCGGCGAGCCCGGGCACCACCGGCATTTGGGGTAACCCTCAGGCGGGCGACTACCGGCAGCCCTCAATCAACGGGCAGGACACGAATTCGACCGGGTGGGTTTTGGACGGCACGAACAATCGCTCCAACTTTTCCGGCGGGATTTCGGCGGCGCCCGTGATCGATGATATCGAGGAGTTTAAGGTGGTGAGCCACTCTGATTCTGTGGAGTACGGGGGATTCCTTGGGGGTTATGTTAACGTCGTGACCAAGAGCGGGACCAACCAGTTCCACGGGGCCGCGTGGGAATTCCTGCGCAACGACAAGCTTGACGCAAGAAACCCATTCAAACCCAACGTCAACCCGCTGAAGCAAAACCAATTCGGCGCCAACCTCGGCGGGCCCTTTATACGTAACAAAGCCTTCTTTTTCGGCAGTTACCAGGGGTTTCGTCAGCACGTTGGTAGCACGGCTCTTTATCGCGTTCCCACGCCAGCCATGATGGCTGGCGACTTTACCGGTGAGAACCCCATCTATAACATCTTCAGCACGCGGCCTGACCCCACCAACCCGGGCAGTTACATCCGCGATCCATTCAAGTGCGATGCGGCGGGAATACCGATTGTACCGAATGCGGAGGGCACGCAAACGGGTGGCACGGCCTGCCAAAAAGTTCCGACGTCGATGCTTAATCCGCAAGCGCTGCTTTACGCCAAGACCCTGTTTCCCGCTCCTGTCAACACCGGCGTTCCCGGCACCAACGGGATCGACACGGCGCCCCAGATCCAAAACCAGGACTTCTTTTCGGGCCGGGGCGATTACCAAATCACTCCCTCACATTCCGTCTCGGTGCGGGTTACCCACATCGATAGCCCCAATATCTCGTCAGGCGGGATTATCGGCTCATCGTTTCTGCGCGAGAGCTTCGGGTATAACATGGGTGTCAATTACACTTACACGATCACGCCCAACACGATTTTTCATCTTAATTTTGGGCGCACGTGGGTCAACCTTCACCTGAGCAGCAAGTGGAACAACCTCGATTATGACTCCGTGGTTTACCCGAACTGGCCCTGGGCTTGCGGAAAAAGTTCCGGGTTCGGGAAACACAATTGTTGGGCGCCGCTGATGGCAATTCCAGCCTTTGCGCAGGTGAACAACTTCGACGCCCACGTTGGCCAGACGAACATATGGGAAGCCACACCGAACCTGGATCGTATTGAGGGACGCCATTACTTGAAGTTTGGATTCACCTTCGCACGCCATAGGATTTGGGCGACCACCCAGCGCGCCTTCGAGTTCTTCGATTACCGCCAGACCGCCGACTTGAACAATCTCGGCAGCACGGGAAGTGGGGTAGCCTCCTTCTTCCTTGGTATCCCGTCTGGTGGCGAGATCGATGACACCGCGCCGGGGACTCAACAACCCTCTTGGACTTGGGGCATCTATGCTCAAGATCAGTTCAAAGTCAGCCCCAAGTTGACCATCAATTACGGCCTGCGGTGGGATTTGTATAATCCGGGACAATATGGCACGCCCGGGACAACCAATTACTACAGCGGCCACATGGACATGCTGAAGGGAACGTACTTGATTCCCGCCGATCCCGGGCCTTGTTCGACGGTGGGTCATGCGCCATGCATTCCCACCGGCGCTCTGCCTGCCCACGTCTTAGTTGCGCCCAACCATAAAATCTTCAAGAAGGTGTGGGACAATTGGGCGCCGCGCGTGGGAATGGCCTACCGGCTGAAACCAAACACCGTTCTGCGCGCCGGCATTGGCCGCTACTACGATACGTGGGGCAATGCGGACGTGGCGGTGGTTCAATCAGAAGGCCTGTGGCCAGACAGCAAAGCGGTCGCCAGCACCCTGAAGAATCGCATCTTCTTTGATCCGACCGCCACCCTCGCCAACCCGTTGAACATTACCATTGGTCAGGCGGCCCAACCTGATCCCAATGGTCCCTTTGACATATCAGGCCGTCAGTGGATGGATCCGGATATTAAGAACGCGTTTGTAGACCAGTGGAATGCTGGAGTCGAGCAGCAGCTTGGGTCAAACACGATGATGGAGGTCGACTATGTCGGCTCCAGGGGCATGCGCATTCCGGTTACACCTACGTTGGGCGCTGCCACGGTGCCGGGCCCAGGCGACCCGACGCTGCGCGAGATATTCCCTTACATCGCTCCCTCGCCCAATACCGTCGATTGGGGTAGAAACTGGTACAACGCATTACAGGCAACTGTGCGGCATAACTTCAGCCATGGGCTTTCCTACTCACTGGCCTATACGTGGTCGAAGTCCATGGACATAAACGGCAACCAGCAACCCTACAACCTGCTGCATGCGGAAAAGGCGGTGGGAGGCAATGACTTCACCCACGTGCTCGCCATCGGTGGGGTTTATCAACTGCCGTTCGGTCAAACCGGGAGTAAGTTGGCTACCAGCAGCCGGGCTGTCAATACCATCATTGGCGGCTGGCAGCTCAATGGGATCCTGCAAGGCTCATCAGGAACCCCTTACGGAGTGTTCTTCTGCGGGGACATTGCCAACCTCGGGCGTTCCGACTGCTACATGCGGCCAAACCTGGTGGGCAATCCGAGCGTCTCAAATCCGACCCTTACGGGGTGGTTTAATACCAACGCCTTTGCTACCCCGGCCCAGTATACGTATGGAAATGAGGGACGCAACATCCTGAGGGGTGACGGGCTTGTGAACCTGGACCTTTCGCTTTTCCGCGATATACCGATTCACGAAAGGTTTAAGCTGCAATTTCGTTTCGAAACATTCAACTCAACTAACACTGTGACGTGGGGTAATCCCGTTACACAGCTCGGCATTTCCGGGGTGACGGGACATGTCTATGGTACTCGCTCCACGGAGCGGCAACTCCAGTTTGCGATGAAGCTGTATTTCTGAACGCCGACTGGTACCGTAAGTGAAAAAGAGATGGACGAATCTGAGCTGTAACATCCAGGTGTAAGGGGGGAGTTGCCGGACAACTCCCCCTTTTTCCAAGTCGTGAAGGGGATGTGGGCAGAGTAGAAGCAACGCGGGCTCTCCTCGGTGGAGAAATGCAAGGCTACAAATCGAACCGAAACCCGCAAACACGACGCATCCTGCTTCTTCTGTCACTTAGTGTATTTCTACAAGGCCGCCCGGCATTATCGCAGACTACAGAAATAGAAACTAACCAGAAGGGTCCGCCGAATTACGGGTCGCCTGATGTCGCGGGGTCCAAGGGCGAGCCGTCTTTGGATTTAGGATCCCAGGCAACACAGGACGAGCGCTACCAGAAAGCGCTGGCAGACTACCGGGCGGGAAAACTCGAGCAGGCCGTCCACGAGCTACGGGCTCTGAATTCCGCCGCTGCCCGCAACGCGCTGGGTGTGGTTCTTGCAACCATGAGTGACCACCGCGGCGCCCTGGCGGCCTTTCAGGAAGCCTTGGCGCTCCAGCCAGATTTCCCGGGGGCAGCGTATAACGAAGCCAAGCTGCTAATGCGGGAGGGCAGAAACTGGGCGGCGATCTCCCAGCTTCAATCCGCCCTCGACAGGCATCGCGGTCGTGACGACACCACATTCTCCCTGCAGATGTTACTGGTTGAGGCTTACGCCGCCGTTGGGCAACCCAAGCGCGCCGCCGAAATCCTCGAAGCGCTCCTGGCTGAAAAGCCGGATTCCGCCGAAGTTCACTTTTGCCGGGCCATGAATTACGGGTCTTTGGACTCGTTCGACGCCGCGGTCAGAGAATATCGTGAAGGGCTGCGTCTCAAGCCCCACGACTCCGCGGGATTGATGGGTCTCGCCAAGGCTCTGCTTAAATTGACAAAGACTTCTGACGCTACGCCTTACCTCGAAGAGTATGTCCGCCTTAAACCGAACGATGCGGAAGGATTCTATGTTCTGGGGTGTGCCTGGCGCGACGCGGGCCGCCCGGAGGAAGCTGCCAAAGCGTTCTCACAGGCTGCTCAACTCAGCCCGGAAGACTACGACATCAGGTACCATTTAGGAAAAATGTTGTGGCAAACAGGACAGCTTGAAGCGGCTCTCTCGAATTTTGAAGCCGCCAAGCGGTTGAAACCGGAAGAGGTCGAGGTTCGCTCTTCGCTGGCACGCATACTTTGGTCGCTCGGCCGAAAAGAAGAGGCTCGGGAGGAGACCGCCTCGGTCGAACGTTTGAGCCAACGCCAACACCAGCGGGACCAGTCATCCTATAGCTTAGCTCGGGGCAATTTGCTTCTGGACCAGGGCGACCTGAACGGTGCAGCAGAGCTGTTTCGCGAAGCTCTGAAGTTCGACCCGGAAAGTGCCCGGGCGCGGAATAATCTGGGGCTCGCACTTGCTCGTCTAAATGATCCACAAGATGCCAGGCGTGAACTCGAAAAAGCGATTGCGCTGGATCCCAAGTTGGCGCTCGCTTACAACGCTCTGGGCACCATTTACATGCAAGCGGAACAAATCTCGGAGGCCGAGGCCGCCTTCCAAAAAGCTATCCGCGTCGATCCACAATATGCCGAAGCCAAGAGTAACTTGGGTGCGCTCTATGCCAAATTGGGAAGGAATGCCGAAGCGGTGGCACTTTTTAAGGAGGCCGTTGAGGATTCTCCCCAGTACCCACAGTCCTATCTGAACTGGGGACTGGTGCTTGCCAGCCAAGGCAATCTGAGCAGGGCGAAAGAGATGTTTGAGAAAGCGCTGCAACTATCGCCGAACCTTGCGGAGGCCCGCAAAGCTTTGCAGATCGTGGAGGAAACTCCCAGTAAGCAAAATTAACAATGCTACAGAGGCTCCGACTCCGAACCGTACCGGGGCACCGCTCGCTTTAGACTCCTTCAAAGGATTTTCACGAGTTTGCTCGCGCAGAAGTCCGGGCGGTGGGTCGCCGCACGCCTTCAGACATCTTTGATGGCCAGAGCTTTGCCTTAACGAGGAAAGGATGAGAAGACGAGATTTTCTGACAACGGCCGCGCTGACGGGAGGCGCATGGGCCGGTTTAGAAGTGGGCGAGCCTGCCGCGGAGCGAAGCGGAACGGAAACTCGGTCGCCGCGTCTTGAGAAATCTCCGTATTACGAATTCTCTTCCGACAGCAAGGAATGCCTCATCCACCGCCATGACACACCCGTACCCTGGATGAATCTGTTGGGCAACGACCGGTTTGTGGCGTGGGTCTGTCACAACGGGAACATCGTTGAGAGTTGCTTGATCAACAATGAGTCGAATCGACTGACCAACCATCAATCCGGCTACTTGTATGTCAGGGACGCGGACAAAGGAGACTACTTCCTCTTGAATTGGCCCAGCAACGGATCTTTTTGGCAATCAGTTCAGGGACTCGGTTATACGCGAATCACTACTGCCGATCTGGAGTTAACCGTTACGGGGACCTATTTTGTACCTCGAGACGAGGACGTCTTGCTCTGGCTTGTTTCGATTAAGAATAACGCTTCGCGAACCCGGAACCTGGATACCTTCGGTTTAGTCGAATGGTGTCTGGGCGATCCGTATCGATCCACTATCCTTCCCGGCGGAGATTTCCCGGGGCTCATGAACAATTTCAAGAGAGTTCAATACAGCGACCGCATCCTCTACGCGAACAACTATGCCTGGGGCACTTTGGGGCAGTTCATGGGCCAGAAAGCGTGGCCGTATACGGGGTTTTTTGCCAGTAGCCTCCCCATCAAGAGTTTCGACTGTGACAGGTTTCTGTTTCTTGGGCCCACGGGCAGTTTCAGAAACCCCAGAGCTGTGCAGAAAGGTGTCTGTGTCAGCAAACCGGCGTTCGGTTTCTCTGATTTTCCCCTAGGAGTCCTTCACTCCGCTCTTAAGTTGGGCGCCGGGGAGAGCCAGACGCTCGTCCTCATCCTGGGCATCGTGAGGGAGAACTCCGACGCGCTCAGGATACGCGATAAATACGGGAACGCAGCCGCGGCGGAAAAGGCGTTCCGGGAGCTCAAGGACTTCTGGGGAAACTACGTTGGACAATCCTTCGTTGTTGCCACTCCCGACCCAGATACCGACCGGCTCATCAACATCTGGATCAAGTACCAACATCGAGCCTCCATGTTGAAGAATTTAAACACGGGCCGAAGAGGTTTCGGCGTCTGGGCTCCCGCTTATGGGTATGGCGGGGGAAGGGCCTCAGACATTCGCGAGGTGGGCAATGTGCCGTGCGACTTGGAACTGATCAAGGAAAACATCCTCGATTATCTGGAATCCCCCAGTCCCCTCCTGCTGGAAAGCGATGTGGACTTGAAATGGAAACCCCCCGCCCGGCCGGAACCGCCCATGCCCTATCCCCACGATGGGCGTGGATTATGGCCATATCCCGTCTGTTGGTATGTCGAAGAGACGGGAGACTTCTCCTTTCTCGAGACTGAACTGCATCCCAAGACGACGCATCCCTGGATGCCAAAGACCGAACCCAGGAGCGTCTACACGGCTATGAAAGGCGCTATCGAATGGGCCCAGTCCGGACTGAGCGAGCGCGGCCTTCCCCGCCTAAATCCTGGCTTCGGCGACTGGAACGACGGCCTTAGTCTTATCAGCCGGGAGGGCAAAGGCGAAACGATTATGACCGCCATGGAAATCTGCTACATGCTTAAGCATTGTGTAGAACTGGCGAAAGCGTGGGGCAAATCACAGGATGCCGAAGAATGGACCCAACAGTATGAACATATTAAAACTGCCGTGAACAAGTACGCGTGGGATGGAGAGTGGTATGTGCGCGCCTTTACCGACGAAGGCAACCCGGTCGGCGGTTCCCGCTGTGAGGAAGGGAAGATCTACCTCGAACCCCAAGCCTGGGCGGTGCTCAGTGGCATAGCCGATGAGGAGCGCTCCGCCAAATGCCTGAAGTCCGTCGATGATCTGTTACTGACCGAACTCGGCCCCCGCCTCTGCGCGCCTTACAACAAACCGGCATTCAACGTCGGCATTGTCGGCGATTTTGGCCCCGGGTGGCGAGAGAATGGCGGCATCTGGAACCGAACTACGGCCTGGACCGTGATGGCCAATTGCCTGGCCAATCGCGCTAATCAAGCCTATGAGATGTATCGGCGTGCCGCGGTGAGCAATGCCAGCAAGAATACCGACCGCTTCTGGCTGCCGCCTTACGTATATCCAGAGTTTTACGTAGGTACCGGAGCAGATTTTGGCCGCGGACAATTCCAATGGTGTATGGGCAAAGCGGGGACGATGTGGCGGGCATATGTTTATTACATTCTCGGAGTCCGGCCAGTTTTTGCCGGCCTGCTCGTTGACCCCAAAATCCCGAATGAGTGGCCAGGCTTCCAATTGATGCGTCCATTCCGCGGCGCCACGTACGCCATCGAGGTGACTAACCCTAAGGGCCTTAACTTCGGTGTGAAATCCATGGTGGTGGATGGGAAATCGATCCAAGGTAACGTCGTGCCTGCGTACGCAGATGGCAAGACTCACGAGGTCAAAGTAGTTTTGGGTGCATGAGGTCGGCCCTGCCTGAAGGATGTGCTCGGATCGAATCGATCGCAGTCGGGGGTTGGACAGAAGACAAACGAATTCTCAGGATAAGGGAGGCTATGTGGGCAAGATCTCGCGAGGCGGGTTTTTGAAGACCCTTTTTGCGGCATCGGGTTTGCCGTTGGCTACTCCTGCGGTAGCCTATCAAGGAGCCGGGCCAGCGGGCTGGCACAGTGCAGGATTGGGGATGCTGCCTTTATTAACCCGGGCGGAGAGCCGTCAGATCTCCCCTGAAAACCCAACGGGCGCGAAGGGTATGGGGGCAAGGGCGATACCCAATCCCAACGATCCAACCCTTCCTTTTTCCAAGGCGGCGGAGGAACTGGGCCAAGGCTGGAAGGTGAGTCCGTTTCTTAAGCCGAAGGCTGGTTCAACCATCACCATCATGGATGTAGACGGACCGGGTGTAATTGAACATATTTGGATGGCCACGGAAACCAATTGGGAAGGGAATGGAAGGGGATGCGTGCTCCGATTCTACTGGGACAACGAGGAGAGGCCTTCGGTCGAAGTCCCCATGACCGACTTTTTCGCCGTAGGGAATGACCGGTTTGCGCCCGTGAATTCTCTTGCGGTTGTCGTGAATCCCACCTCCGCTCTCAATTGCTATTGGCCTATGCCGTTCCGGCGCCATGCCAAGATCACCTTTTCCAACGAGTTATCCAAGGAGCTAGGCCTTCTTACCTATCAGATTGACTATGCCTTGACTGACATTCCTCAGGACGTGGGTTACTTTCACGCCCAATGGCGCCGAGCCACAACCACGCGGTCCTTGCCGCAGCACACGATCCTTGACGGGGTAAAAGCGGAAGGCCGATATGTTGGGACGTTTCTTGCTTGGGCGCAATTATCGGAAGGGTGGTTCGGGGAAGGCGAAGTGAAGGTTTTTATCGATGGGGATAAGCAGTTTCCGACGATCTGCGGGACTGGAACGGAGGATTACTTTGGCGGTACGTATGGTTTCCCCGAGATCTACACCACGGCGTATACGGGCAACACACTGAAGCGCCAAGAGGGGAATGGCCCGCGATTATGGAGCCTTTACCGCTGGCACATTATGGATCCGATATGCTTCCAGAGCGATATTCGCGTGACGATACAGGCTCTCGGTTGGTGGCCCAATGGTCGGTATCAACCCCTCGCCGACGATGTGGCGTCGGTGGCCTATTGGTATCAACGCGAACCCCATACGCCATTTCCGAGTTTTCCGTCCCTCGAAGCGCGCTGGCCGAGATAACGAGCCACGCAGAGAAGAAAAATTGCCTGGAAGGGAGAGTTCCATGAAAACACCCGAAAAACGCAATGGACGCAAAAAAGGCCGACGTCGGTTCCTGAAGACCGTGTCGCTTGGCGCAGGAGCTACGGCATGGCTAGGCAGGGCAGGCGGAAACCTAGCCCCCGCGGTGGAACAAGCTACGGTGCAGAGCAGCACATCCCCAGGACAGATTGAGTATCCCCGGATATTCCGGGGCCGCCAGCTCAGAATGATCGCGTTCCCTCTGGGTGGTATCGGAACGGGTAGTATCAGTCTGGGAGGCCGCGGGCAACTCCGCGACTGGGAGATTTTCAATCGGCCTGACAAGGGCAATTCACCGCAATATGCCTTTCCCTCCCTTTGGACCGAAAGGCCGAATCAAGGGCCGATTGCGCGCGTTCTCGAGGCGCGAATTCTACCTCCCTATGAGGGCCCTACCGGCCTTGGCTTCGCAAACGCGCCAGGACTTCCTCGGGTTGATTCATGCACCTTTACCGGAGAGTTTCCAGTGGCGCGGATCGATTTCGAGGACTCTAATCTGCCAGTCAAGGTCTCACTGGAAGCCTTCTCGCCATTCATTCCGTTAAATGCGGACGATTCTGGATTGCCCGCCCTCGTGCTGCGTTACCAGATTTCCAACCCCACCTCGTCGAAGCTCAAAGCCTCGATTGGGTTCTCCATCGAGAATCCGATTGGGGAAAGTAGGAATAAAGGTGTTGACTTTACGGGATCCTACGGTCGCACTAACGAATTTCGCAAGGGCAGTGAGGTTCAAGGGCTATTGATGCGAAACCCGTTCCTGCCAGCTACCGAGCCCCTTGCCGGCTCGTTTGCGCTCTCGATCCTCGGGACGGGTGCGGGAAAGGTCAGCTACTTACGCGGGTGGCCCAGCGCTCGATGGTGGGAGAGCGCTTTGCTCTTCTGGGATGATTTCTCGGCGGATGGCGAACTAGGACCCGAAAGCGCGGTTCGAACGGCAGTGGGGTCGCTCTGCCTTTTGCACGAAATCCCTGGTGGGGACAAAAGAGAATACACCTTCTTGTTGACCTGGCATTTTCCCAATCGAACTGCGGCCAGGTGCGGATGGAGTGCGCCCAAGGGCCACGAACAAGACGTGATCGGCAATTTCTATTCGACGCGATTTCGCGATGCCTCGGAAGTAGCTGAGTATGTAGCGTCCAATTTGACGAAGCTCGAAGCCGGCACGCGCCAGTTCGTCTCGGCGATCCGCGAGACCACGCTCTCCGGAGCCGTCAAGGACGCTGCCATGTCGAATCTGTCCACGCTGAGGTCGCCTACTTGTTTTCGAACTTCCGATGGTCATTTTCATGGCTTCGAAGGGTGCAATGACAAGGAGGGGTGCTGTTTCGGAAGCTGTACCCATGTCTGGAATTACGAGGCCGCTACGGCTCATCTTTTTCCGACCCTTTCGCGATCCTTGCGCGAGCAGCAGTTTGGTTTTTCGACCGATAAGGATGGGCGGATGGACTTCCGCCTTCTGTTACCTGCAGAAATTGAGCACTGGGGTTACGCCGCCGCGGACGGGCAAATGGGCGTGGTGATGAAACTCTACCTTGATTGGCGCCTCTCCGGGGACAACGCGTGGCTGCGACGACTCTGGCCCTCGGCAAAACGCGCCCTGGAGTTTGCCTGGATCGCCGGTGGGTGGGACGCAAACCGCGACGGAGTTATGGAGGGTGTCCAGCACAATACCTACGACGTAGAGTTTGTCGGTCCCAACCCGCTCTGCGGCATTTGGTACCTGGGAGCCTTACGTGCCGGAGAGGAGATGGCGCGCGCCGTTGGTGACCGCGACGCCGCAGAGCAATACCGCAAGGTTTTCAGCGAAGGAAGTAAATGGATCGATGCCTATCTCTTTAATGGAGAGTTCTACGTCCAAAAGGTGGGAGCCATCCGTAAAGAAGATATTGCCAGGGGTCTTCAGGTCGGCATGGGTACCGGGGATACTGAACATCCAACCTTCCAGCTAGGGGACGGTTGCCTTGTAGACCAGTTGGTGGGCCAGTATTTCGCCGAAATCGCCGGGCTCGGACTCTTGTTAAACGCCGATCACATCCGTGCGACTCTCAATTCCATCTACAAGTACAACTACAAGCGAAGCCTCAACGATCACGAGTCCGTGCAAAGGATATTCGCGCTCAATGACGAAGCGGCCCTGGTGATTTGCGACTACCCCCACGGGAAGCGGCCGCAGGTTCCCTTTCCTTATTTCGCTGAAGTCATGACGGGATTTGAATATTCCGCAGCAATTCTGATGCTCTATATAGACATGATCCCTCAAGGCATCGAGTTGATTGAGAACATTCGCCGCCGCTACGACGGAGAAAAAAGAAATCCCTGGGATGAAGCAGAGTGCGGGTATCACTACGCACGGGCGATGGCGAGTTGGGCATCCATACCAGCTCTAAGTGGTTTCCGCTACCACGGGGCAGAAGGAAGCGTGGTCGTCGAGCCTCGGATCAATCCTGAAAAATTCGCCGCTTTCTGGTCGACCGCTACTGCCTGGGGAACTTTCTCCCATGCCATAAAGCGGGAGGGCACGAGCGTTACTATTTCGGTTGTACATGGAGAACTGGCGTGCCGCTCTGTGAGCGTGATCTCAGTTAGAGCGGAAGTGGAAAATTCGTCCGCTCGCGTTGGGAATTCGCAACTGGCCCACGCAGTCCGGCGTGACGGTCGAAAGGTGATCTTCGCATTTACCCAACAAGTAACTCTCAAAGAGGGAGACAAGCTTTTCCTGGAGGTCTCAAGCAGATCTTCGCGCGAGTAGTCTCTATGCGGCTATGACGATGCCCATGCACAAATGCGCGATGACCGCCGGGCTGCTGCTGGCGAGCGCGATCACGCTCTTGGCGGCAAGCGAAACCGTGCTCGCGCCACAGGTCGATGGAGAGTTCTGGCAGGTGGCCGGCGATCCCGATCTTGGCAAATACTCCAAACCGGAACAGCAGCCCGTCGATTTCGCCGTGTGGCAAGCCGCCGACGGGACGTGGCAATTGTGGTCGTGCATCCGAGGTACGGCCGCGCCGGGGAAGACACGCCTCTTCTATCGCTGGCAAGGCGCCAAGCTCACGGACAAAGACTGGCAACCCATGGGGATCGCCATGGAAGCCGACCCCGGCTTTGGAGAAACCGAAGGAGGACTTCAGGCCCCCTTCGTCATGAAGCATAACAGCGAGTATTTGATGTTCTACGGGGACTGGGACCATATCTGCCTGGCGAGGGGTGTCGACGGCAAGACGTTCGCGCGACAATTAATGCCCGACGGCAAGTCTGGCATGTCCACCGAGGGTATTGGCAGCAACACGCGCGATCCTATGACCCTGCTCATTGGAGGCGTTTTTTATCTGTACTACACGGCCTATCCGAATCGGTTGGGTGCCGACTATTTGCGTACGTCGAAGGACCTTCGACACTGGAGCCCATCCCAAAAGGTCGCGTTTGGCGGTGCGGCGGGAACTGGCGCCTCCTCGGCCGAGTGTCCGTTTGTCTATTTTCATAAGCACTCAGGCTACTATTACCTCTTCCGCACGCAACGATATGGCAAGAAACCCCAATCGAGCATCTACCGCTCCAAGGACCCAACCGATTTCGGCGTAGATGACGACAAATACCTGGTCGGAACGATTCCACACGCGGCCCCGGAGATTATCGACTACGAAGGACAGACATATATCGCCGTACTGCTCCCCACTCTGAAGGGAATCCAGATCGCGAAGCTGAAATTTGCTCCCAAGCCATGATGCGGACCACGGTCTGATCGTGTGACTCTCGCCGCGAGCTTGGGCTGTGACGTACAAGGAGAACAGATGAGACATCTCTCTAGGAGACAGCTAATCAAAGCGTTCAGTGGTACGGTGGGCTCGGCCCTTGCCCTGGCGGCGCCTCGTTTTCCAATTCTGGGTATAGACAGTGCGTTAAACGTTAAGGAATCTTCCGACTCCCTTGAGATTCACAACGACTTGGTGCGAGCCCGCTTTTCCAAAGGACCAGGAGGTGTCGAGCAAGAGTATGCCGCCAAAAGTGGGGACGGCGACTGGACGGTGCTGGCCAAAGCCTTCCATCCATCGAGTCCCCGACCCAAGGATGTCTCGCCCCTGTACAGTGACTCGGACGTAGCACGCGAATACCGGCTCCTCGCTGCCGACGATTTCAGAACGGTAAAGGTCGTGAAAAACACACCACACGAGGTCGTCGTGAGCCTCTCCGGAACGTCAGGTAACAATCGGCTTGAGCAGACGATATCCCTGGCGACAGGACAAGACCATTTTCACATTGAAGTCGACGCCCTACTTGGGCAGACCCCCCCTCGGTTGGAATACCTGCTTTCGCTGTTTGCTTTCGTTGGAGGAAACCCGCCTGATTTCACCCATGTTCCCTGTCTGAAACGGGCGGCCGATGACGTCATTGGTGACAGGATTTTTGATGCGCCCGCGACGATTATTCAGAAGGAGGGCCGCCTGACAGCGTTGGTGCCGGACCTGGACATCCTGAATCAAGAAGTAATCTATGCTCAGGGGGCAAGACCTTTGGAAGGTACTCGCGGCTTTCGGATTCCCCAGGACCCCGCGAAGATTTCCATGCCGACAATTATGGATCTTGATTTGAAGTCGGGCTTGACGGCTGCGCCTGTGTTTGCCTTCGGCCTCGCGGACTTCTTCACCGAACAACACATGTTCTGGCGCCACGAGAACCTGAAAGGTGCGATGGTGCGTGACCTGTCAACGAATCGACTACGATATGGGTTTGATCTGTTCCTCCGTGCTGACGCGGCTCCTTTCCGGGGGTATCAGTCGATCAGCCAGTTTCTGTGGCAGCAATATGGCAGGGAATTTCTGCGGCAGCCACGCCCCCAAGCCATGCCCCTTGTTGAGTACGCGAAGGTCTGTTATCCCGCAGCGTTTAGCTATAAGGGCGATATCGCACGGGACACAAAGCGCTATTCTGAAGGCCTCGCGTACGATCCCGCTGATTCAGGACCTTTGGTTACATGGTTGGAATTTGACCTGGATGGCAGCCCTGCCGGCGGGATTCGTGCCACACCCTCGCAATGGTACAACGACATTCAATTCAGCCCCTGGTGGAACTGCGCTCGGGACGCCGTGGGGATGTACTGGTGGGGAAAACAGACCGACCCATCGCTGGTAGAAAAGGCGCGCAGGATCGTCAACCTGGCGTTGACCGCCCCCCAGAAGCAGGGGATCTTCCCTTCCATATTTCGCTACAGCGAGAAGCGATGGTATGGCTGTTATTGGAAATTCCCGGCGGATTTCAAGACCAAGTGGACGTTGCCCTCATCGTGGACGCCTAAGGCGATTCCTACGACTTTCTGGAATACAAATAGCAATTTGTATCAGACTGCGGCGGCCAGCAAGACGGGAGTCTACCTGCTCCATTACCGGCGGCTTTGTGAGGACGATACCCGTATCCTTCCCTACTTGCGCCCTTATGGAGATTTCCTAGTTGACCACCTAGGAGACAAGGCCTGCATCCCGGCGATGCTGACGGTCGATTTTGATCCAGTGCCCGAATTGGCCTTTAATGCTGAGGGAGGAATCCACATCTGGTTTCTCTGCGAACTGTACCAGGCAACCCAGGAGAAAAAATACCTTGATGCTGCTGAGCGCATGGCGACTTTTTTGGCGAAGGAAATCCTTCCGCAGCAACGCTGGTACGACTTCGAGACGTTTTACTCTTGTTCCATCAAGCCCGAAGACTTCTTTGACAGTTATACGGGCCAATGGCCGCAATGTACGCTCTCCATGCTTTGGGCGACGGATGGGTATACCTCACTTTATGAGGCAACCAAGAATCCGGATTATATTCACAACGCAGAGGCGGTGGCGGATTATGCGGGATTCTTCCAAGCGGTGTGGCAGCCGCACTTCATGATCAGCGCTTATGCCTTCGGAGGGTTCAGGAGCCAGAACAGTGACGCAGAGTGGCTGGATATGCGGCAGTCTTTATTCGGGGAGGCATTCGTGCGCTTGGGGAAGCTTGCGGGGCGACAAGACCTTCTCGAACGTGGCGTGGCAGCCGTACGATCCTCGTTCGCAATCATCAATCATCCCCGGCACATTGCTAACGATATCTTCCGCTACCCGAGATATCCGTTAGGAATTGAGCCAGAGAATATTGACCACGAGGGCCTTCCCCAGAATCCTCTTCGATCGGGATTCGATTGGGGTGAAGGTGGTGGCTTGGCTGCGGCAGCAACACTCCTGTGCCACTTGGGTGGTGCATACCTAGATTTCGCGAAAAACCTCGGCGTTGGAGTCGATGGTGTTTACGTAAAATGGTTTGACTGTCACGGAAAACGCATCCAGGTCGAGCTAGTTAATCAACTGGCTCTCTTGCCCTCTGCTTACGATTCAACTTACCCGATCCAGTTCAGAATCGAGGGCTTGGCCGCGGGGAAGTACCAGCTCGTCGTCAATGGCCGCGCGCTTGGCGATGTTGAAATACCAGCAGGGGAAGGCGTCCGGCTGGAAATTGGACCCAGCAGCATCACCAAGGTTATTTCCTCATAGCGAAGGATCTGGAGCCGATGTCTTTTACGCGTCGAAACTTCATCATGCAATCGGGGCTTGGAGCAGCGTCTATTCTGACGCAGATGAGGCGAGCCGCCGCGGAAAAGAGAGGAGATCAAGACGCACTCCAGAAACAATTGACCGCGGACCCGCAAAGGCCGCAGTACCATTTCCTGCCTCCGGCCAACTGGATGAATGACCCCAATGGACCCTTGTTCTGGAAGGGCTCTTATCACCTCTTTTATCAGCACAATCCCAACGGCGCATATTGGGGAGATATGCACTGGGGGCATGCGCGCAGCAAAGACTTGGTTCATTGGGAGCACCTGCCCATGGCTCTGGCGCCGACACCCCGCGGCCCGGACAAGGACGGCTGCTTTTCCGGATCTGCTTTTGTAAACGATGGCGTCCCAACTTTGGTCTACACCGGCGTTTTTCCCGAGGTGCAATGTCTCGCCACCAGCGATGACGCCATGATCAGATGGAAGAAGTTCGAATGCAATCCAGTCCTTGACGCGCCGCCGGCAGGCTTGCAAGTAACGGGTTTTCGAGACCCCACCATCTGGAAGGAGGCTGACTCGTGGTTGATGACCGTTGGTTCTGGCTTCAAAGGTCAAGGAGGAGCGGTGCTCCTTTATGGCTCCAAGGATCTGACGCATTGGACTTACCTGCACACCCTACTGACTGCTTCTCCCTTCGAGGAAAAAACCCATGCTGCACACGCGATCCGATACGATGCGGTTGCTGTCGGTGACATGTGGGAATGCCCGGATTTTCTCCCATTGGCTCAGAAGCATTGTTTGCTCGTTTCCACTCAAGGCCGGGTCTACTACTTTACAGGTTCCTATTCCCACCGGAAGTTCCAGCGAGAATCAGCCGGATTGGTCGACGGGAGCGACCTCTATTACGCCGCCAAAAGCTTTTTAGGCCAGGGAGGTCGCAGAATCTTGTGGGGATGGCTTAGGGAGGCGCGAACCGAGGCCGCTCAAAGGCAAGCGGGTTGGGCGGGGGTGATGTCCCTGCCGCGTGTGCTTTCCCTTGGGCCCGAAGATAGCCTTCAGATCGATCCTATCCCCGAATTGAGAATGCTTCGGGGCAAGCATTTTGAATTCGGGGGGAGCGAGGTTTCATCTCTACTGCCTATTGAGGAGATTAGGGGCGGCACGCTGGAAATTCGGCTGAAAGCCGAATTGCGTGATGCCCGGCAGGTTGGTCTGAAAGTCCGCCAGTCTCCCGATGCGGCGGAAGAAACGACCATCGCTTACGACACGGCGACCCAGAACCTCGTGCTCGATACACGCCGGTCCAGCTTGACTCCCGATGCGAGCCGTCGTGTCTATACAACTCCCCTGAAACTTCGGGCAGGTGAACCCCTGGAACTTACAATCTTTGTGGATTGTTCCGTCGTGGAAATCTTTGCGAACAGGCGGGCGAACCTAACGGGACGGATATACCCAAGTCGGTTGGATGCCAATGGAATCGGCGTCATTGTGTCAGGTGGTCGCAGCAGAATAAACTCAATTGAAATACATGAAATGCTGCCCATCTCCCAAGATCGGCTCACAACCTGAGCGCAACTGGGAGAGCATTGCCGTGAGGAGCAGTTCCTATGCGTCAAGTTCGAGTGATATTGATTGGCGGAGGCCTGGACTATCGCTCATTTACGGTCGTCGGAATCATGCCGGCGAGCTTTCGATATCCGGTCGACGCTCCCCCTGAGGACGTCTGGATTCCTGTCGCGCAGGACCCTCTGTTCGGACCTTTGATGTCGCAGCCATGGGGTGCGTTTGCTGCGCGTGATCGGCCGGCTCAAGCCGGGCGTTTCTCTCACGCAAGCTCAGGCGGCAATGGGCACCTTAGGCGCAAGGCTCGCCCAGGAGTTTGCCCCGCAAGATTCTGGATTCACGATCCGTGTTTTGCCCTATCAACAGGTAGTCGTAGGGAACGCGAAATCCCCGTTGCTTATTTTATGAGGTGCAGTGGGCTTGGGCTAAGAGCGCGAGAGAGTTGAAATTTCTCTGCGGGTGGTTCGAGGGCCTGGATGACGCGAGCCAGACCCAGAGCCGTCCGGCTAGGGCGGGAGGCGCAGACGCAAGCGTCTGGGCCACGCTTCCTGACGAAAGAGCCTACTTACTTAAACCTTCAGACGGCTGTAAGAAAGCCGGAAACACATTTCAGAAGACAGGAGGATCACGATGAAGAAGATAGGAAAAGGCGCGCTCCTGTACGTGGCAGCGTTCCTGGCCGCAACGGCTTTCACCGTAAACGCCAGCGCTACAACCTGGTTTGTGGGGCCAACTCGTTCGCTGACAACGCCTTGCCAGGCGATCGCGATCGCGGCGGCCGGCGATACCATCATGATCGATTACTCTCCTTCTACAGGTCCCGGTGTGGGCTATTACGACGACACCTGCGCCTGGACCAC
>QHZK01000100.1 GCA_003224635.1 Acidobacteriota bacterium
CGCCGTTTTGCCTACGGAACCTATCGGCCGGAAAAGAACGAGGGAGAAAATCTAACCCTGCAACCGAAACATCAGCTGAAGCTTAAAGTACTGGTAGCGCTACAGGGATTCGAACCCTGGTTTGATGGCTGAGAACCACTTCTAACGGGTCTAAGAAAACTCTTGAAAACACGCTGAAACCCGCGCCAGTGGCGGGTTTCAGCGTTTCTAGTGTGCTACTCGCTTTGCCCGAATTTGCCCCATTTTGCCCAATAATTCCCCTCCCAGATTCCCTCCACTCGCGAGGCGTCTTATGCAACTTGAATCTGGCGCCGTGACCGTGAACGGCGTGCGCGGTAAAGCCGGACAGGGAAGGACAAATCTCGAATTTGACACCCCAAACCAGACGGAGTCGGACGCAGCACCACCAAGCCCCACAGGGACAACGGTTTCAGGGCCTCCCCCGAAGTCCCGGACAACTCCGTAAAACTGCATAAAACCGGGTCCTATTGGGGGAGTTAGTGCACAAACTGGTGCACCGAAAGGGGACAGCAGGACCAGTTTGTGGCGTGTGCCGGTCGACGGCGGCGAGGAAGTCGAGATCGTGGGCTCGCTCGACTCGTGGGCCAACTTCGACGTTGTCGAGGATGGCATCTATTATATTCCAGCCCGACACCTGCCGCAGCAGCGGCGAAAGAGTTTCGGATCGACTTCCACCGCTTCGCGGACGGGAAGACGGTCAGGATTGCGACGCTCGACAAGCAACCCTTCGGCATCGCCGTGTTGCCGGACCACCGGAGCCTGCTCTGCGCACTCTTCGAGCCGCTGGGTAGCGATCTGATGCTCGTCGAGAACTTCCGCTGACTCGGCGCGGGACTGTCCCCAGGCGCGTTCTGCGAGCGGCCTCGGCTACGGCGACAAGACGCAGCACGCGTATCGCAGACCGCTGCAGGCACTGGCTCCTGGCGCGAAACCCGCGGCTCCCACCCCACCGCGCTAGCCCTGCTGGCCAGGGCCACGGCAATCCATTGCTGTTGATAGCCTCTGATAAGGTTGATATCCCGTGATAAGATGGATGCTCTCGCAAGACCGGAAGGAGAGCGCCATGAAAATCCGCTGGCTGCTTCCCGGCCTGATCGTGCTGGGCGTCACGGGGCTGGCTGCCGGAGGCTGGTTTGCCGTGGGCTGGTTTCGGGATGTCAAGAGTCCGATCGTCGTCGGAATCCTGCACTCGAAGACCGGGGCCATGGCGATCAGCGAGAGCTCGATGATCGATGCCGAAGTCCTTGCCCTGAAGGAGATCAATGCACGCGGAGGCCTCCTTGGGCGGAAGATCGAATGGGTCATCGCCGACGGCGAATCCGATTGGCCAACCTATGCCCGCAAGGCCCGCCAACTAATCCGGGAAAACAAGGTTAGCGTGATCTTCGGCTGTTGGACCTCGGCCAGCCGCAAGACGACTCTTCCAGTCATTGAGCAGGAAGACCACATGCTGATTTATCCCATGGCTTATGAGGGGCTGGAGCTGTCGCGGAATGTTATTTACACCGGCGCCGCTCCCAATCAGCAGATCATTCCCGCTGTGAAATGGAGCTACGATAATCTCAAGGCGCGAAAGTTCTTTCTCGTTGGATCCGACTACATTTGGCCCCATTCAATTAACGAGATCATCAAGGACCAGCTCAAGGCGCTCAAGGCAGAGCTGGCGGGTGAGGAGTACATCTTTTTCGGCAGCTCGCGGGCAAAAGGCGTGGTCGAGAAGATCAAGAAGGCCAAGCCGGATGTGATCCTCAGCGCCGTGGTCGGCGACAGCAACCTGGCGTTTTATCGGGAGCTACACGACGCCGGCGTCCTGCCGGAACGCATGCCGGTAATTTCTTTCAGCATCGCCGAGGACGAGCTGCGCAAGCTCCCGCCCCGAGACACCGTGGGACATTTCTCCGCCTGGAATTACTTTCAGAGCCTCGACCGACCGGAGAACCAGGCCTTCGTCAAAGCCTTCAAGGCTGAATATGGGCAGGACCGAGTCACTACGGATGTCATCGCCGCTTCGTATAACAGCGTCCGTCTCTGGGCCCAGGCGGTCGAGGAGGCAGGAACAGAGGACATCAAGCCGGTACGAGACGCCATCCGTCGTCAGAGCTTCAATGCTCCGGAAGGCGTCGTCTCGGTCGATGCCCGGACGCAGCATACGTGGCGGCCGGTCTATATCGGCAAGGCCCGGGCCGACGGCCAATTCGACATTGTCTGGAGTTCGCAAAAGCCCATCCGCCCGGTCCCTTATCCCATGACGCGAACCAAGGCGGCATGGGACGAGTACCTGAGCGATCTCTACAGGGGCTGGCGGAACACCTGGGCCAATCCGGTGGACCAGACCGCGGCCGCGACAACGAGGTAAAAAGACCTCCGAAATCTTCCGACACTGCGGAAGACTCGGCGCGTGAGGAAAATCAACGTGTTTCGCTCCATTGCCAGCCGCTTGATGTTGTGGTTCTTGATCCTATCCCTCGTGCCCTGTGCCGCCGTCACCTATTTGCTGTACCGTTCGTCCAGCGAGGCGACGCACGAGCTCGCTCGAAGGACTTTGCACGTGATCTCGGAAGCCAAAGCGAGTCACTTGGAGGATCTTGCTCAGGAGAAGTTGCGGACCGCAACGCTTGTCGGTCGCGTGCCCAAGGTTCAAGAGGCAGCCGTCTACCTCTACGAATCGAAAAAGAAAGGACAGCCCAAGGACTTCAAGGAAAAGGTCCAGGAATTTCGAGCCTATATCGCAGACTTTGCCGAGACCCTGGGATACACAAACGTTTTTCTTTTCAGTCCCAATGGCGAGCCGCTTCTAAAGCTCAAAGAGGGCCTCGATTTCGGCAATCAGATCCAGAGCGGCCCCTTGCGGGACATGGAGCTAGCCGCCGCCGTAGATCGAGCCAAGACGTTGCTTCAGACAGAATTATCGGACTACCAGATTTACCCGGGAATGAAAAAGCCGGCCGCGTTCATTGCTACCCCGGTCTTGAACCGGGAGGGCGCCGTCCTGGCCGTGATCGCACTGGAATTAAACAATGACGAGGTCTTCGAAGTATTCAGCGATTACACCGGACTGGGCGACACGGGCGAGACGCTGGTGGGAACTCGCGTCGGTGACGGAGTCGTGGTGGTGGCGCCATTGCGGCACGACCCAGAGGCGGCATTCAAAGCGCGTGTTTCGCTGAGTGACGCGCGCGGCTTGCCGCTGCAGCGGGCTGTCCAAGGACAGCGCGGATACGGCGAAGAGATCGACTACCGGGGCAAGCCGGTCGCCGCCTCGTGGACCTATCTGCCGAGCTTCCGCTGGGGCATGGTCGTCAAGCAGGATTACGATGAATCTTTCGCCCTGATCGCGCGGCAGCGGCGGGCCGCCACGTTTCTGATGGGAACGACCGTGGTCGTCGTGGTGATCGTGGCCTTGATCGTAGCCGGTTCGTTGTCGCAGCCGATCCGGGCTGCGGCGCGGGTAGCCCAGGGAGTTGCGGCCGGCGATCTGACCGAGGAAATCCGGCTCCGGTCCACCGGCGAGCCCGGCCTGCTGCTTGCTTCCATCCAGAAAATGATCACCTACCTTCGTTCGCTGATCGGCAAGATCCAGATGTCGAGTGTCAGCCTGTTGTCCACGGCGACCGAGATTGCCGCCACCTCCAAGCAGCAAGAGGAGACCATGAGCGAATTCGGCGCCTCGACAAACCAGGCAGCGGCGGCGGTCAAGCAGATCTCCGCCACCAGCCAGGAACTCTTGAGGACCATGAACGATGTCAACCAGATGGCCACCCAGACGGCCGCCATGGCCTCGGCGGGCCAGCAAAGTCTCGCCGGCATGGACAAGACGATGCGCCAGCTTGCGGAATCCACCGGCTCGATCAACTCCAAGCTTGCCATCATCAGCGAGCGGGCTCGGAATATTAACCTGGTAGTTACCACCATCACTAAGGTCGCGGACCAGACCAATCTCCTGTCGATCAACGCGGCGATCGAAGCGGAGAAGGCCGGCGAGTACGGCCTGGGCTTCCTGGTGGTGGCGCGGGAGATTCGCCGGCTGGCGGACCAGACGGCCGTCGCCACGCTCGACATCGAGCGCATGGTCAAGGAAATGCAGCAGAGCGTTTCGACCGGCGTGATGGAGATGGATAAGTTCAGCGAGCAGGTCCGGCAGAGCGTGGACGAGGTCGGGCGCCTCAGCACGCAATTGGGCGAGATCATTGCAGGAGTGAAGTCCGGTAAGGAACGCTTCGAGCAAGTTAACCAGGGCATGCAGGCGCAGTCCCAGGGGGCCGAACAAATCCGCGAGGCGATGATGCGGCTGAGCGAAGGCGCCAACCAGACGGCACGCTCCCTGACGGAGTTCAATAAGGCCACCGCTCAGCTGCGCGAAGCCGTTGCCTCTCTCAAGGAAGACGTCTCCTGGTTCAGGCTTAGCCGCGACGGTCCGGTCGAGGCTCTCAGGAGCGATGCACAGGATCGGGAGCGCGAGCCGCGCACGCTGGCACTAACATGAGAATGGGGGCGCCGTTCAAGCCCGGCGGCGAAACCAGCAATGCTGCTCCTCAAGTTTCAGGTCGGCTCCAGTCTGTTTGCCGTCGACTCCAAGCAGGTCCTGGAAGTGACGCCGTGGGTGAATCTGCGCCCCATCCCTCTCGCAGCGCCTTACATCAAGGGTCTTTTCCATTATCGGGGAAAGGTCGTGCCCGTCGTGGACCTTGCCGGACTGATGGGGGCGGCGGCTTGCCAACCACGGCTCAGCACCCGGATTATCGTCATCGAGCGGTCCGCCGCGGGCGCGGAACGGTCACTGATGGGTTTGCTGGCGGAACGTGTCACCGATCTGGTGAAGGTCGCAGATAACCAGTTCATGCCGCCTTCCGGTGCCATGAACAACGTCTCCTTTCTTGGCCCCTTCGTCGAGACGGAGAGCGGCCTGGTACAGTTGATCCTGGTCGATCAGGTCGTACCGGAAGCTCTTGACCGCGCCCTGACGGGATCGACGGTGGAGCGACCATGACCTACCGGATCGAAATCGAAGGGCTGCTTGCCGAGCGCATCGGCCTCGACACCGGCTCGGTCGGCTCGGGCTTGATCCAGCAGGCCATCCAAGCACGCTTGTCGGTCCTCGGCTTGGCCGAACCAGGCCCCTATTTAAGAATACTCCGGAATTCGGATGAGGAATTGGCAGAGCTTGTCGAAGAAGTCGTCATACCGGAAAGCTGGTTCTTCCGAGACAAGCACCCATTCCAGCGTCTGGAGAAGTATGCCCGGGAGAATTGGGGACCCTCCGGGCCGATGACACCGCTCAAGGCGCTCAGCATACCTTGCGCGGCGGGCGAAGAAGCCTATTCGATCGCCATTACTTTGCTGGAAGCCGGGCTTCTGCCGGACGGAATCCAGGTCGATGCCGGAGATATCAGTGAGCGTCAGCTCACGCGGGCGCGGCGAGGGGTCTATCGTGCCAACGCTTTCCGCGGCGAAGGACCCAGGCATCGATTGGCGTACTTTCGAGAACTCGCACAGTCATGGGAAATCGATCCCAGGGTGCGGCGGCTGGTGCGGTTCTTTCGAGCCAATCTGCTCGCCGACGAGCAATGGGCCGGCCAGAATACCTACGATGTGATCTTTTGCCGAAACCTGCTTATCTATCTGACGAAACCGGCGCGACAGCGCGCGGTAGCCACGTTGGATCGACTGCTCAACCCCGGTGGGATCCTCTTCGTCGGCCATGCCGAAATGATTGCTGATCTGCAGCCACACTTTCTGCCGGACGAGGATTGGGGGAGCTTTGCTTACCGGAGGGGCGCAGCGGGGAGCGCGGAACGCGAGCCGCCGGCTTCTGGTCCGAAGGCAGAGCGTTTCAGGGAGACGCCGCTTCGTTTTAGCCCAGAGCATCAGAAATCCGGCCTGCCACGCGCCCCGGACAGTGCTCCCACTTCGCCAGAAGAGATTCTGGATGAGGCGAGAAGATTGGCTGATCAAAGGCAGTATGCGGAGGCGGTTCGGCTTTGCGACCAGCTTGTCCGCAATCAGGTTCCGTCTGCAAGCGTCTATTCTTTGCTTGGGATGATTTCGTTGGCGACCGGGGAGAGCGACAAGGCGGAAGCTTATCTGATGAAGGCGGTATACCTGGACGACGCCGATGTAGAAGCATTGCTGGCCCTGGGGCTGATATGCCAGGGGCGTGGAGATGCCGATGCCGCCGCCCGCTACCGGCGGCGAGCCGAGCGTGCCCGGCTGAGGGGGGAAGCCAAATGACTTCTCTTGCCACCGTGGTTCCAGATTGCTGGAATCAGATCGGCGTGGGCGGAGACCATAGCTGCCCCGAGCTGGTCAAGCATATCCACTGCCGGAATTGCCCGGTTTTCGCGACAGCGGCGCAGTCTCTCTTCGATCGACAGCTCCCGGAAGAGTACGTGGCCGAGTGGACGGCGGCCCTGGCCCGGGCGGAGCAAGGAGCCGAATATGAATTTGTCAGCGTCGGCATCTTCCGGCTCGGGGAGGAGTGGTTGGCCTTGCCGGTGTCGTGCCTGGCCGAGGTATGTCTCATCAGGAGCATTCACCGCGTGCCGCACCGGACCAACCGCTTTTTCAAAGGTCTCGTCAATATCCGGGGACAGTTGCATCTCTGCGTCTCGCTTCGCGGCGTTCTCGGAATCGAAGGTCTGGACTCGGATGGGAGGGGCCCGGTTCCAGACGGCGCATCGAACGGCGAGACGGATCATGGAATGCTGGTGGTGGCGGAGCGTCGCGGCGAACGCTGGGTTTTCATAGTGGATGAGATGGCGGCAGTGGAGCGCATTCCTCGCAAGGAGCTGCGCAAGGTTCCGGGCACCTTGGCCAATCCGCTCAGCGGTTACAGCCAGGCCGTCTTCATCTGGCGAAATCGCCATGTTGGCTTCCTTGACGAAGAGCGTCTCCTTACGGCGTTCGGGAGTCTTGGACAGTGAGCGACGACCTGAGCGGGTTTTCCCTGATCGAGCTATTTCGCGCTGAAGCGGAGAGCCAGACTCAGACTCTGTCGGCGGGCCTGTTGTCTCTGGAGCGCGGGGACGCTTCAGCGGCGACGCTCGAGTCGTTGATGCGAGCGGCGCATTCCATCAAGGGCGCTGCCCGGATCGTCGGCCTCGACGCCGCCGTGTCCGTGGCCCACGTCGTCGAGGATTACTTCGTTGCTGCCCAGCACCACCGGATCCGGATCCAGTCTGCACACATCGATCTGCTCCTGCGCGGCGTCGATCTCCTGAACCAGATCGCTCGGTTATCCGAGAACGAATCGGCAGAGCTCGCGGCAAGTCAATCCAAGATTGCCGATTTCGTGGAAGAACTAAAGGCGATCATCAATCACCCGGAAGCAGAGCCGGCTGCAATTGTTGCCGAGCCGCCGGCAAAAGCCTCGCCGCAAATTGCGGACATACCAGAGCTCCCAGAATCTAATCGGCCGCCCGAAAAGCCAGCGGAGCCCCAGGAGCACGTCGCTCCCAGCTTGCAGCCAGCGCCCGAGGCCTCGCCCAAAACTCCGGCCTCGGACAGTGTCGCATCTCCCCATCCTGCTCCTCCGGCTCAAATGCAGGCGGTCGTTGAGAGATCGGAGCGCGTAGTTCGTGTCACCGCCGAAAACATGACACGGCTCCTGGGCCTGGCGGGAGAATCGCTCGTCGAGGCGCGTCAATTCCGCCCGTTTGTCGGCGCGCTCCAGGCCATCAAGCACGAGCAGGCGACCCTGTGGGAAACTCTTCGTTCGCTGGAGGAGCACCTGGGAAACGGGGCGGCCGATTCGCGAGACCTTGTCCTGGATCTGCTCGCGCGCGCCCAGGAGCGATCCAGCGAGTGCCAGAACGAGTTGAACGAGCGCATCCGGGAAATCGACGATTTTGCTCACCGCAGCGAGGACCTGGCAGGTCGGTTGCATCATGAGATCGTTGCCAGCCGCATGCGTCCTCTGGCGGACGGGACCAAAGGATTTCCACGGCTGGTTCGGGATCTGGCGCGGCAGCTGGGCAAATCCGTCCACTTCGAGATCAAGGGGGACGAGACGGGCGTCGATCGCGACGTGCTGGAGAAGCTCGAAGCGCCGCTCAACCACTTGATCCGCAACGCGCTGGATCACGGCATCGAGTCTGCCGAGGAACGCGCTCGGGCCGGCAAACCCGGCACCGGCCAAATCTGCCTCCAGGCCTGCCACCGTGCGGGCATGCTTCAGATCACGCTCCGGGACGACGGGCGGGGTATCGATGCGGAGCGCATCCGGGCCAAGGTCGTCGAGCGAGGGCTGGTTAGTCGTGCCATGGCCCAGCAACTGAGCGAATTAGAGCTCTTCGACTTTCTCTTCCTCCCCGGCTTCACGACCAGCCCATCGGTCACGGAGATATCCGGCCGCGGCGTCGGTCTCGATGTCGTGCAAAACATGGTGACAGGCCT
The DNA here is from genome assembly GCA_003224635.1 of Acidobacteriota bacterium. GTDB lineage: Bacteria > Acidobacteriota > Terriglobia > UBA7540 > UBA7540 > QHZK01. Next base: position 8,413 of record QHZK01000100.1, read on the forward strand.
GGGAGGCAGCGTTCGCGCCGCCTCTATCCCGGGCCGCGAGACCACCTTCACGCTTCGGCTGCCCATCACGATGTCCGTCATTCGTGCTCTCTTGGCCCAGATCGG
>QHZK01000101.1 GCA_003224635.1 Acidobacteriota bacterium
TGCTTGGCAAGCTTCCCGCAGTCGATGGTCAAGGTGCTGTTACCTAGGGGTATGCTGACTTGTTGCTCCATTTTTTCTCCTCCGTGCGCGGGCTACGCGCTCGACTTCAGGACTCGGGGTTCGAGGCGCGCCTGGGGGCGGTGGCCCCGGCTCGCCGTGACCACCGCAGACCCGAAGGCCGTGCGATAATCCGGTTTTCGCTGTGTTGCGGCGCTCTCTGAGCGCCGAATGTATTCTGTAGCGGGGCCCTCAGGGCGCCCGTAACGCTGATGTCCAGGGATCTGAGAAGGAAGGTGACCTTCGGATCGGTGCCAAACCTTGCTGGCGTCGAGAACGGCGAAAGGCGATCCACAGACCAAACGGGGAGGGTCGCTAAGGCTTCGTAATTCGAGTTCCAGGTCCGTACGCTATCAGGTCGCAACCGCGCTACTTACGGATGCCCAATCTCTCGATAACCTGCTTGTATCGTTCGGGATTCCGGCTCTTCAGATACTCCAGCAGGCGCCGCCTCTTGCCTACCATCACCAGCAATCCGCGCCTTGATGCATGGTCCTTCCGGTGCACCTGGAAATGGTCGTTCAGGTAGGCAATACGCTCGCTCAGTATAGCAATTTGCACTTCCGGCGAGCCCGTGTCCTTGGCGTGTACCCTGTAGCGATCAATCAAATTGGACTTGGACTCCCGGGTCAACGGCATCCGCTATCTCCTCACTTTTTTCTGATCCTATACATTCCACTCATTAGCCTAGCACGTTTGCTGGGTTTGGCAAAAGCCAAAAATCACGAAGGCAGGAGTCAGGAGTCAGGGTCTCTCGCTTGAAATGAAATTAAAACGAAAAGGGATGGAGGAATGGCAAGGGCGATTAGGAGTTGAGCCGTCCTAAATTAGTTTGCCCGCGAACGACAGTCCAGAACGGCACATTCCTGACTTCTGACTCCTGACTTCTGACTTCTGGTCTTTCACCGCCCTCGCACCAGCGACAGGAATTCATCCCGAGTCTGCTGCGAGTCGCGGAACACGCCCAGCATCGCCGCGGTGACCGCGACGGAATTCTGTTTCTCGACCCCGCGCATCACCATGCAGAGGTGTTTGGCTTCGATGACCACTCCCACGCCCTGCGGATTGACCTTCTCCATGATGGTTTCGGCAATCTGGTTGGTCAGCCGCTCCTGCACCTGGAGCCGGCGCGCGAACACCTCGACCAGCCGGGAGAGCTTGCTCAGGCCGACGACCTTGTTATGGGGCACATAGGCGATGTGGCAGCGGCCGAAGAACGGCAGCAGGTGGTGCTCGCAGAGGCTGAACAGCTCGATATCCTTGACGATCACCATTTCGTCGTAATCCACGGAATAGAGTGCGCCGTTCAAGACCTTGTCGACGTCCTGCTGGTAGCCGCTGGTGAGGAATCGTAGCGAGGCGGCAACGCGCTCGGGAGTCTTGACCAGGCCCTCGCGCTCAGGGTCCTCGCCCAGACGGCGTAGGACGCTGCGGATGTCTTCTCCGAGCGCATCCGGCTCGGCCGCGGCTTCAAACTCGGTCCAGGCGGCTGTCTCGTCCGTTTTCATGGTCACCTCGCGGCGTCTTGTAGCGCGGACCTGTTCCTTCCAGGTCCGCGTGTTGAAGCTTCAAGAGCCTTAAGAACCGCAGACCTCAAAGACGAGGTCTGCGCTACCTCTGCTGCTCGGCACTAACTACCCTCCCTCGTATTCAAACGAATTCGAACTTGTCTCTTCCAGGCGCACGCGTTTCAAATGAGCGCCGTCCGGGCCGGCCCCGTTCAGGGTGTCACGCAGCAGGTTGAAAATCTCGATGCAAAGGTTTTCCGTGGTGGGCACGCGAGTACGGAAATTGTCCACGTCCAGATTCAAGTGGGTGTGGTCGAAACGCTCGAGGACCTCCTGCTCCACCGTGTGGTCGAGCGCGGCCAGATCGTAGACCATACCCGTCTGCGCGTTGATCGGCCCGGCTAGGGTCACCTCGAGTGCGTAATTGTGCCCGTGGCCGTAGGGGTTGTTGCACTTGCCGTAAACGCGCCCGTTCTCTTCGGCCGTCAACAAGTCGTTGTGCAACCGGTGCGAAGCGGAAAAGCGGTAGCGGCGAGTCAAGTAGACCATTGGCGCCCTATAGTCATCCGACCGCCGCCACAGAAAGCGTGGCCGCATGAGTGGTCATCGTGCGTGAGCCGTCGGCGGGCGAGACGCCCGCGCTCCCGACCATTATTCACCGTAATAATCCACATAGAGGTCCGGGCTTTCGTACAACCTTATTCGATGCAGCTTGCCGAAGGTCAGTTTCGGGGCGAGCAGCTTCCAGATTTCGATCGCGACGTTCTCCGTGGTCGGGATTTTGCTGGCAAAGACCGGGACCTCTTTGTTCAAAAACTTGTGGTCCACGAGCTCCAGCACTTCGGCCTCGAGCAGCTTCTTCAGGTCCTTCAGGTCGAGGACCATGCCCGTGGTGGGGTTGATTTCGCCGGCGACCGTGACCTCGAGCGTGTAGTTGTGGCCGTGCCCGTGCGGGTTCGCGCACTTGCCGAAGACGCGGCGGTTCTCTTCGGGACCCCAATCCGGGTTGTGGTAATAGTGCGAGGCGGAAAATTCCGCGCGCCGCGTCAGATAGATCATCCTGTCCTCACTCCCTTGATCGTATACGCCCGCCCCTTCCAATGGACGCGTCCGCTCCAGCGGTGCGCGCGCAACGAATTGAGTAGCAGGGCGCCGAACAGCGCCGAGCCCAGCCAGTAGTAGTTTGCCAGAGCGGGATGGAAGTCCAGCGCTAGAAGCCGCCGGCGATACAGCCTGTATTGCAATGCGAAGATATTGATCAGGACAAAGTAGTACAGCCACACCAGGAAAACGCCCGACGGCGACGCGAATTCGCGCCGAAGAGGCACAGGCACGAATAGGAAAACGATGGGCATCCAGTCGACCAGGAGGGTCGTCGCGATCGTGCCCAGGACCAGCTTGACGTTGCCGCCGTAAAGCAGATACAGGTTCTTCGTCCAGCCCTCCCACATCTCCGAAAATGTTCGATACATCCGCGTCTGCACCCACGGGGCCCCGGGCAGAAAAAGCAGGCGCCCGCCCGCGGCTTTCACGCGCCGCGCGAGGGCAACGTCCTCAAGGATTTCTGCTCGCACGGCGTCGTGACCGCCAACCCGCTCATAGACCGCCCGCCGGATGAGGAGGTATTGTCCGTTCGCCGCCGCCACGCTGGACTTCGGATCGTTTACCTCGTCAAACGAATAGAGCTTGGCCAGCCATACGTAGACCAGCGGGATTACGGCCTTCTCCCACCACGTAGGCGTCAGTTGCCCGGGCGAGAGCGAGAGCAGGTCGACCTGCTCCTCCTCGGCGCGTTCGAGCAATTCCGCCAGGCTTCCCGGGCGGTGCTCAGCGTCGGCATCGGTAAAGAGCAGCCAGTTGGCGGATGCAATCTTCGCGCCGCAGGCGAGTGCGTGCGGTTTCCCGAGCCAGCCCGCCGGCAATGCGTCAACCCGCAAGGTGCGTAACGACGGGATTTCCACTTTCAGCCTTTTCAGAATCTCGCCCGTGCGGTCCTCCGACTGGTCGTCCGCCACGATGATCTCCAGGGGTACGCCCCCCTGTGCCGCGACCGAGCGGACGGCGCACTCGATGTTGGCTTCCTCGTTGCGGGCGGGAATAATCACCGAAACCCGGCTCTGGAGGCTTTCGCTCATGGGCAATCGAGGCGAAGGCAGTCACGGGAAACAGACAGGCCTTTGCCGCTTCTCTGACCCGGAAGAGCATTCAAGAACAAATTTCAATTATAATGGGGTTAGGTGACGAGGAAAAAGAATCTGCTTATCGTCCTGCCGTCAGCGTTAGTTCTGAGCGGCGCTGTCTTCCTGGCTGTGCGCCCGCGGTCCCCGCATGCCGTCAAGGTTGGAGAGTCGGCTCCCAGGTTCGACCTGCCCACCCTCCCCGAAGGCGCAGCCCGCTTGGGCGATTTTCGCGGGCAGGTTGTGGTGCTGAACTTCTGGGCAACGTGGTGCCCGCCCTGCGTCGAGGAGACGCCGAGTCTCGAGAAGTTCGCGGAGCAGATGCGCCCCGAAGGCGTGGCGGTGATCGGCGTCAGCGTGGACCAGGACCAAACAGCGCTCGAAAGATTTGTGCTCGCGCATCGCTTGTCCTTCCCTGTTGCGCGCGACCCGGCTCAGGTCCTGTCCGGCCGCTACGGTACCTTCATATTTCCTGAGACTTACATCCTCGACCGCAGCGGGCGAGTTGCCGAGAAAATCATCGGACCCATTGACTGGCAGGACCCGCGCATCATCGAGTTCGTGCGGGGCCTTGCGCGTCCTAGCGAGCGCGCCGCCCGTTAGAAAGGGCAGTCGCTTTGGAGTGCGGGAGATTGCTCCCGCTTTCGTTGAACCTGTCGGCGAGGGTGCGGGAAAAGCGGCGGCAAGCCGCCGCACTCCAAAGCGCAGAACGAGAAGATTGTGCGTAGGGCGCATCCAGTGAAGCACGAAAAAGGCACCCATGACGTGGGCAAGAAAGCCGCACAAGGCGCCGGAGACCGCACCGCAAAGGACCCTGTTTGCGGTATGGAGATCAATCCTGAAGCGGCTGCTGCCAGCCTCGACCATGACGGGCAGAGATATTACTTCTGCCATCTCGGTTGTCTGGAAAAATTCCGCGCCAACCCCACCGTTTACCTAGCGCGCCCCTCAAGCCCTTCCCCGCCTCTGGTCGGCCTGAAAGCCCCCGATCCTGTAGCGGCGGTCTATGACCGCCGCGACGTGCCGGCGCTCGCAGAGCGCCGCTACACCTGTCCGATGCATCCCGAGATTGTGCGCGAGCAGCCGGGCTCGTGCCCGATTTGCGGCATGGCGCTCGAGCCGCAAACCGTCACCGCCGAAGACGAGGCGAACCCGGAGCTCCTGGCCATGAGCCGCCGGTTCTGGACCAGCCTGACTCTGACTGCGCCTGTTCTTCTCCTCGGCATGTCCGGCATGGTCCCGACGCTCGCGCCTCTGCTTTCGAGGCGCGCTGCGACCTGGATTGAGCTGGTCTTGTCCACGCCGGTGGTCGTTTGGGGAGGCTGGCCTTTCTTCGAGCGCGGGTGGGCATCGATAGTCAACCGCAGCCCGAACATGTTCACCCTGATCTCCATCGGCACGGGCACGGCGTATTTTTACAGCCTTGTCGCCGCGCTCCTTCCAGGGATTTTCCCGCCGACGTTCCGCGGCCCCGACGGCGAGGTCGCGGTCTACTTCGAAGCCGCCGCGGCCATTACCACGCTGGTCCTGCTCGGGCAGGTGCTCGAGCTCAAGGCGCGCAGCCGGACCTCGAGCGCCATCAGGGCCCTGCTGAGCCTCGCGCCCAAAACGGCGCGCGTAATTCTTGACGATGGAAGCGAACGCGACATCCCTCTTGACCGCGTTACTCCGGGCGACCGCTTGAGGGTGCGCCCCGGCGAGAAGGTCCCCGTGGACGGCGTCGTGCTTGAAGGATCGAGCCCCGTGGACGAATCCATGGTGACGGGCGAACCCATTCCAGTCGAAAAGAGCGCGGGCGCCCGGCTCACCGGAGGGACGATCAACGGTGCCGGAGCCTTGGTGATGCGGGCCGAACGAGTCGGCTCGGACACCTTGCTCGCGCGGATCGTGCGCATGGTGAGCGAGGCCCAGCGCAGCCGCGCGCCCATTCAGCGGCTGGCGGACGTGGTGGCTTCTTACTTTGTGCCCGCGGTCGTCCTAGTCGCCATCGTCACCTTCACGGTCTGGGCGCTCTTCGGCCCCGAGCCACGCCTGGCCCACGCGCTGGTGAACGCCGTGGCCGTATTGATTATCGCCTGTCCCTGCGCACTCGGGCTGGCGACGCCGATGTCCATCATGGTCGGGACCGGGCGGGGCGCCACCGCCGGCGTGCTCATCAAGAATGCCGAGGCGCTCGAAGTGATGGAGAAAGTGGACACCCTCGTGGTAGACAAGACCGGCACACTCACCGAAGGGAAGCCGCGCCTGACCTCGGTCGTGCCGACCCGAGGCTGGAGCGAGTCAGACGTGCTGTGTTTCGCCGCGAGCCTGGAGCGCGGCAGCGAACATCCCCTGGCTGCGGCCATCGTAAACGGCGCCAGGGAGAAGAACTTTGAACTGTCCGGAGCCGCCGACTTCCGGTCGCTCACAGGCAAAGGCATCGCCGGCAAGATTAACAGTCACGCGGTGGCGCTCGGCAGCCGGAAGCTCCTCGAAGAGCTTGGCGTGGAACCCGGCGATCTGACGGCGCGCGCGGAAGCCCTGCGGAAAGATGGCCAGACTGTCGTCTTCGTTTCGGTCGACGGACAACCGGCCGGGCTCGTCAGCGTGTCCGACCCCATCAAAGAGTCAACGCGCGAGGCCATCCGCATGCTGCACGAAGACGGCGTGCGCATCGTGATGCTCACCGGAGACAACCGCACCACTGCCGAAGCCGTGGCTCGCAAGCTGGGAATCGATGAGGTCGTGGCCGAGGTGTTGCCCGAGCAGAAGGGCGAGATTGTGAAGCGTCTTCAGGCCGAAGGTCGCGTGGTCGCTATGGCCGGAGACGGCATCAACGACGCGCTGGCGCTGGCCCAGGCGCACGTCGGCATCGCCATGGGGACGGGCGCCGACGTGGCCATCGAGAGCGCGGCGGTCACGCTGGTCAAGGGGGACTTGCGCGGAATCGCGCGCGCCCGCCGCCTCAGCCGGGCCACCATGCGCAACATCCGTCAAAACCTCTTCTTCGCTTTCGTCTACAACTCCCTGGGGATTCCCCTCGCCGCCGGCGTGCTTTATCCTGTCTTTGGATTGCTGCTCAGTCCGATCATTGCCAGCGTCGCCATGACTTTCAGCTCGGTGTCAGTGATTTCGAACGCACTGCGACTGCGGAGAGTTCCGCTATGAAAGGCTGTCCGCCATTTTCAACCGACAGCTTCTCAGCCGACACGGAACGCTTCAGTGCGCTCTGACGCGCTTTGCTGATAAAAAGTTGGTCACTGCGCCAATCCCGGACACCCAATCCAGAGCCCCGTTACATGCTATCATTCCGAGTTCTGGGGGACTCCTGGCATGACGTTTCTAAACACGCGCTATCGGCTGGTGAGGCCGCTGACTCCAAAAGATTACGAGAGGCTGTCCCCGCTTTCCACCGTGTACGGCATCCGCGGGCTGGACGTCCAGGGCGAGGACCTGCTTGTCGAATACGACGCCTCAAGAATCCACGAGGCGGAGGTATTGGCTGAAATTCGCAAGGCCGGGATCGCTGTCGCGCCCGAGAAGCCCATCCCCCTCGGCGGCTTCGACCATACCGGAGAGTTCAAGGATTTTGCGTGGCCTACCACAGGACTCAGTCCCGCAAACCAGAAGCAAAAATAACAGTGGCGAGTGGCGAGTGGCGAGTGGAAGAAACCTATCTGGCAGTTCGTGCTGCCCTCTCTAAACATCCTAAATTGTTCGCGCCGGTGTAGCTGACCCTCGTCGGGAGCTGTTGGGCGGAGACGTTTGAATGATCTGACGGGTCAACGACTCGATGACTGAATGGCTCAATGACCCGATGGCTCGATGACTCAATCACGCAATGCTCAATGATTCAACCGACCGGCCTCTACTCGTCTTCGACGGCGACTGCAGCTTCTGCCGGTTCTGGGTCGACGCTTGGAAGAGCTTGACGGAGGACCGCGTCGCCTACGCGCCCTTCCAGGAGGTCGCCGATCAGTTTCCGGAAATCCCCCTCGAAAATTTTCGTAGCTCCGTGCAGCTCGTCATGCCCGGTGGCGAGGTCTTTGCGGGGGCCGAAGCTGTCTTTCGGACCCTGGCGTACGCTCCAGGCAAGAAATGGATGCTATGGCTCTACGAGCGCGCTCCGAACGTCGCGCCAATCTCTGAAGCGTGTTACCGGATCGTGGCCGCGCATCGCAGCTTCTTTTGGAAGCCGACGCGCTTGCTCTGGGGCAGCCGTTTCGTGCCACCGTCGTATTCGCTCACGCGCTGGCTGTTTCTGCGCTGGCTGGGCCTGATTTACCTGATCGCTTTTCTGTCGTTGTGGCCGCAATTGCTCGGACTCGTGGGTCACCAGGGAATCCTGCCCGCGGCGGGATTTCTCGACGGCGTACGGCAGGTTTTTGGCGCCGAGAGCTATTCGCTCTTTCCGACCCTCGCTTGGTTTGACGCGAGTGACAGCTTTCTGCGGTTTCTAGCGGCCGTCGGGGCTGTCGCCTCGTTGTTTGTAACGCTGGGGATCGCCACCGCGCCGGGACTGATCATCGCCTGGCTGTTCTATCTGTCGCTGGTCACGGTGGGCGGCGATTTTTTGTCGTTCCAGTGGGACGTTTTGCTGCTTGAGGCAGGATTCTTAGCCATCTTCTTTGCCCCGTGGGAACTCTTCCAACCGCACTGGGGCGGGGGAAGTCGAAGGTTGAGGGTCGAAGCCGGGGACACAGGTCAAAAGTCGAGAGTCGAAAGCCGGGAAGCAAGTCAAAAGTCGATAGTCGAAGGTCGAAAGCAAGAACAAGCGCCGGAGTTCGCGACGCGGGCCGTCGCGGAGCAGGCGCGAGCGGGTCAGGGAGACTTGGCAGTCGGATCAGCGCCGTCGTCCACCGTGTTGTGGCTGCTGCGCTGGCTCCTGTTCCGGCTGGTGTTCTTGTCCGGCGCGGTCAAGCTTTTGAGCCGGGACCCGGCGTGGCGCAACTTGACCGCGCTCAAGTACCACTATTACACCCAGCCGCTGCCGACCCCTCCTGCCTGGTACATGGACCAGTTGCCGGACTGGTTTGAGAAGCTCTCGGCCGTCTTCATGTTCGCGGTCGAGTTGGTTGTGCCGTTTCTGATCTTTGCGCCGCGACGCCTGCGGGTTGGCGCTGCTGCTCTGATCGCTTTGCTGCAGGTCCTGATCGGCGTAACGGGAAACTACACTTTCTTCAACCTGCTGACTCTCGGGCTGTGCCTTCTGCTGCTCGACGACTCGCTCCTCAGGCGGCTTGTCCCGCACAAGCTCGCGGCCAGCATCGCCGGGTCGAGGAGCGCGGGCCGGTCATCGCGCATCCGCCGCTATGTAACGGCAGCTCTCGCGGCGGTTATTGTCCTGGCCAGCGGCGCGGAGATGGCGCGGAGGTTGTTTGGAGGCGCGGCACTACCCGCGCCCCTGAGAGCGGCGATCGATCGACTTGAGCCGTTCCACGTCGCAAGCAGCTACGGCCTGTTTGCCATCATGACCACGTCGCGGCCCGAGGTTATCGTCCAAGGCAGCAATGACGGGACCACCTGGCTCGATTATGAATTCAAGTACAAGCCGGGGGATCTGAAGCGGCCGCCGCCTTGGGTCGAGCCGCACCAGCCGCGCCTGGACTGGCAAATGTGGTTTGCGGCGCTGGGCAGCTACGAGGAGAACCGGTGGTTTGTGAACTTC